>NZ_JBEYZD010000017.1:0-99586 GCF_040645895.1 Streptomyces olindensis
GGTTACACCGCGGGGGGGGGGGGGGGGGGCGGGGGGGGGGGGGGGGCCCCACCAACCCCGCCGCCGGCCAACCGCGGGCGGCGGCAGGGGAACGGGTCGGTCTAACCGGCTTGTTGTGCTCCGGCGCCGCTCGTGGCGGGCTCCCGGACCGGCAGGTGGTACACGTGGAAGGCCCGCCCGATCACCGGCTGGGCGACGTTGCGCACCCGCACGCCGCCGCTCGTCATGCCGTGCTCGGTGCCGGCGTGCGCGTGCCCGTGCACCGCGAGGTCGGCCCCGGCCGTGTCGATCGCCTCGGCCAGCAGGTAGCTGCCCAGGAACGGGTAGATCTCCAGCGGCTCGCCCGCCAGCGTGTCCGCCACGGGGGAGTAGTGGGTCAGGGCGATCCGCGCGTCGCAGCCCTCCTCGCCGAGCCGCTCCAGGGCGGTCCGCAGGGCGTCGGCGCTGCGGCGCGAGTACCGGACGAACTCCTTCATGACCGGCTCGCCGAACTCCCCGGCGCAGCGGCCGACGAATCCGCCGCCGAACCCCTTGGTGCCGGCCACGCCGATCCGCGCCCCGCCGCTCTCCACGACCGTCCCCTGCCCCTCCAGGACATGGGCGCCGGCGTCCCGCAGGATGGCCGACACCTCGTCCGGCCGGTCGTCGTGATGGTCGTGGTTGCCCAGGACGGCGACCACGGGGACGCCGAGGTCCCGGACCTCCCGGGCCACCACCCGCATCTCCTCGGGCGTGCCGTGCCGGGTGAGGTCCCCGGCCAGCAGCAGGAGGTCGGCGCATTCGGGCAGGGTCTCGAAGGCGGGGCGGAGCACGCCCTGGCTGTCGGGCCCCATGTGGATGTCTCCGACGGCTGCGATGCGGATCATGCGAGCTCCTCCGCGTGGTCGGGGGAGGACGCCTCGGTGACGACGAGGTCGCTGTGCACCGGGACTCCGGCGAACTCCTCCTCGACGGTGCGCAGGATCTCGTCGCGGCAGGGCGCCGAGGGCACGGTGCCGGTGAGCAGCACCGACTGCCCGCGGGCCTCGACCCGGACGCCCAGTTCCCCCAGCTCGCCCGAGGCGAGGCGGTCCTGGAGGTGGGCGATGCGGTAGTCCAGGTTCTCGGCCGGCGTCCCGCCGCCCGTGTCCTTCGAACCGTGGGTGCTCATGGGTGCTCCTTCAGATGACGTTCAGGCGCTCCAGGAGAAAGAAGAAGGCCGCGGGCATGGGCGCGTCCCCGCACTCGCGCCGCACCCGCTCCCAGTCGACCTTCTCCCGGAGGGCACGCGCGATGGGCAGGGCCGCCCCGAAGTCGCAGTGGTGCTCGGAGAACGCGGCGATCAGGCTCCACAGCAGGTCGGTCGGGGCCAGTACGGGCATCCGCACCGAGTCGACCGACAGCTCCTCCGCCCGCTCCAGCATGTCCGCGCCGACCGGCCGGTGCGCCAGCTCGAAGATGATGTCGACCGGCTGGCCGAAACACGTGGCCTTGATCAGCCAGTCCTCCGGCGGGGTGTAGACCGTCAGCCCCGCCTCGCGGAGCGTGGCCGCGACCGCGTCCGCGTCCTCGGGCCGGATGGCGAAGTCGACGTCGTGCTGGAGGTTCTTCTCACCGCCGTGGGCGTACGCGGCCACGCTCCCGGCCAGTGCGAAGAGGTGCCCCTTCCGCTTCAGCAGGGCACCGACCTGCTTGGCCGCCTCCAGGATCGCCTGGTTGCGGTCCAGGGGCAGCTCCTGCGGCGGCTCGTCGGCCTGTGCGTCCTGGGGTGGCGCGGGCTCGGGCGACTGCGGCGCCGCCGGCCGGAGGTCGGGGACACCCGGTCGCCGGACGAGCGTCACGTCATCACCGTTCTGCGTCATGACCACTCCATTCGCCCAACCGGACACCGCGCTGCCGTGCGGTGCCCGGACCCGTGACGGCCTGCGTTGCCTGCTCTGAGTACCCGGCGCGCCCGCGCCGACACGGAAGGCTTCCGAAGAGCGCCGGAGCCAGGTCACCGGCCCGGGCCGGTGCTCCACCAGGGCGCGTCCCCGGAGGTGTCCCGCAGGGCGTTCGTCGCGCAGTGCACCTCCCCGCCCGCCAGGTGCGACCAGGCGAAGTTCTCCACCCAGTGCACCCGGACCCCGCCTGCGGCCAGGGCCTCCTCGGTGGCGGCGCGGAACAGGTCGCGGCCCCGCACCCTCGGCCCGTGCGGATCGGGCGCCGCGTAGTCCCGCGCCGTCAGGGACAGGCCGTTGGCGATGCTGGGGGAGTAGGCGACGGCACCCTCGGGTGTGCCCGGGGCGACGGAGGTCATCGCGTACAGGACGGGCAGGCGGACCAGGTCGTCGCGGGACAGGCCCGTCTCCCGCAGCAGCACCGCGATCTGGTCGTCGATGCGCCGGGCCGCCTCCTCGTTGCCGGCGAGGAAGTCCTCGTCCGCCAGCAGGGCGTCGACCGTGGGCGTGCGCCCGGCGGACGTGTCGGCGAACATCCGCTGCCCGCCCTCCCCGGCGTTCCGCGCCTGCCGCAGCAGTTCCACGGCCCGGCGGGGGTCGGCGACCGCGAGCGTCCAGCCGCGCCCGGTGCCGGCGCGCACGACGTGGACCGTCTCGTCGACGTGGCCGACCAGCAGCCACGAGGTGTCGACGGTGATCGACGGCTGCCTGCCCTGCGCCTCGATCATCCGCACGAACGCCGGGTCGGGCGCCCGGTGCGGGGCCGAGCCGTAGAGGACCCGCCCGTGCGGGTGTCCCTCGTACGGCGGTACCGACTCGAAGTTGCCGGTAAAGTTCTGCAGGTCGATGCCGCTCGGCCCGCGCCCGGGCGTGAACTGCTGCACCACCCCGACATCGGGCCCCCGGAAGTCGCGGAAGAGCAGCCGGGCCGACCTGCTCAGCGTGGCCTCGCCGCCCTCGGGCGGCGCCCACAGCACCGGCGCCCGCAGCAGCACCCGCATGCGGTGCGCCCCGCCACCGGGCGCCGGGACGCTCGCCACGGCCGGCTCGACCATGTCCTGCCGCCAGATGTCCCGCCACCACTGCTCCGTACCGGCCGTGAAGGTCACGTCCCGCCGGGACAGCCCCGCGGCCCCGGCCGCCCGCACCAGCGAGGAGGCGAACGGCCGCCACTCCCGCGGCCGGTACGCCTCACCCACGCTCCACGGCCCCGGCGGGACACCGCGTCCCGGGCCCGGCCGGGCCGCGAAGACCCGCTCGGCGCGCTGCAGGTCGTGCTGGAACAGCACGGGCGCCACCTTCAGCCGCACCCGGTCGAAGGCGGTGCGCCCCCGGTCGGTCACCGTGAGGGTGACGGTGACCTCGCCGTCCCAGCGCCGCGGGTCGCGGACGATGTCCCTGCCCTCCAGGGCCAGTTCGGCACCGGCCCGCAGCTCCCGGGCCGTGAGCGGCCCGCGCAGCACCCGCAGCGCCCCGTCACGCCGGACGAACAGCCGCACGTACGGCGCCTGCGCCGCCGCCACCTCCACCCGCCCCGAGGCGCCCTCGCCGACCCGCGAGGGCGGGATCCGCAACGGGGCGAGATCCGCCTCGTCCCGCACCCCGTTGACCCGCTCGTCCGCCGCGTCGTGGCAGGCCGCCAGCCGCTCGTCCACCGCCGGGTCGATCCGGTCCAGGTCACCGGGGCGCATCCGGCAGCGCCGCGAGTCGTCGTCGACGTTGGCGAGGAAGACCGCACCGCGTCCCGGGCGCCACGCCTCCTCGCCCGCCTCGTCGGACGTCCCCGCGACGTCCACGCGGCCGTCCTGGTTCACGTCGGCGCGCACGTCCGCGACCGGCGCCGGTCGCTGTGCGGCCGCCGTCGTTCCCGTCGCGGCGACCAACAGGGCCACGGCGGCGACGGCGGTGCGGCGCGGCAGGCGCGCCCTGGGCGTTTCGGACATGACGAGTCTCCTCGGGCAGACGAGGGGCCGGTACGGGAGGACGTCCGCGGACCATGCTCGCCCGCCGCCGGGCGCCGCACATCGTGCTGTACGCCGAGGCGACGACTACATCGATCGATCTACCGGAGCACCCGGACCCTCCTCCCGGGTGGCGGCCCCCGCCCGCCCTGGCGACGCTGATACGGCACCCACGCCCGGACCGCACCATCCGAGGAGCCCCCATGCGCAAGCTGCCGTACGCCCTGCTCACCGCCCTGGTCCTGGCGGCGCCGGCCGTCCCCGCCCACGCCGCGGCCCGCCCCGCGGACGTCACCGCGAGCCAGTGCATCGCGGGCGGCGGCATGATCATCATCTCCGCCGTGGGCAACGGATCGCCGTCGTACACCAAGCGCTGCCAGGGCGGGATCCACGACGGTCAGACGGTCGTGTGACCCCCCGCGAACCTGCCTCGGCCGAACAAGACAAGCGCTCGCTCCACCGAAGGCGGAATATGGGGCAAGGAGCTGGGAAACCGGTTGAAGCCGCTGGACAACGCGCTCGTGGAGGTCGACATGAACCAGGAACCGTCACGTTCGTCCGATCTTCCGCAGCCGTTGCGGGCGGTGGCCTCGGGCCTGAAGCACCTGCCCGGGGCGGAACAGGTCGGCAAGGTCGCCGGAGACGCCCTGGACCGGATCGGCGCGGTCTCGCCGCGCGGCCGCCGGATGGCCGTCTACGCCGGTGCCGGTGTGCTCGGCGTGGCCGGGGTCGTGGAGTGGCCGGTGGCGCTGACCGGCGCCGCCGTCGCCTGGCTGACCCAGCCGCGGCCCGGACAGCGGCCCGACGGCGCGTCGGAGAACGGCGGGACGCAGACCGGCACCACCGGTGAGCGCCCCTCCGCCCAGGACCGGCCGGACCGGCAGGACACCTCCGCGTACGGCCCCGGCGACCGGCTCGCCGCGTCCCACTACCGGCACGACCGACCCGAACACCACGTCCACGACCAACCCGCCAAGGTCGGCGACACCGCCACCGCCTCCGCACTGAAGCAGGTCGCCGAGGCCACCGCGCATCACGGCACCCACGAGGAGACGGACCGGGAGCACGCCCACCGGCACGGACACGACAGCCACCCCACCGGCTGAGTCGGGAACACCAGCAGATGCTCACACGCTTCGACGTCGCCCCGCTCGTCGGGGCCGTTGCCGGGGCGGCCGCAGGCGCCGCCCGCAGCACCGCCCAGGGAGTGACGTCCGTCTACGACACCACGCGCCGCGTCCGCAACGTCGCGCGCAACGCCCTGACGGGAGGACAGCACTGGACGGCGGGCCAACGCCTCCACCTCGCCCTGCGGCACGCCGACGGCGACGCCGGCGCCCTCGCCCGGAAGGTGGCCGCGGACCTGATCGACCACCCGGACGTGCTGACCGCGTACTGGGACGGGGGACTCTCCCGCCTGGTGATCACCGTCGTGGAGGACGCCGCCACCGACCGCGTCACCGAGCGCGCCACCGCGCTCGCCGCCCGCCTCGGCCTGACCGAGGGAGCCGATCCGGTCGCCGAGGAGGCCACCCACCCCGGCGACCCCCGCGAGGTGCGCGTCGCCGCGGGAGCGATCCTGCTCGACGCCGCGGGCGCGGCCGGAGCCCTGGCCGGCCGCTCGCTGCGCCTGCCCCCCACCTCACGCATCGTCACCGCCACCGTCACCCTGCTGCGGGAGAACCCCCGCTTCCGGGCCCTGCTCCGGCAGCGGTTCGGCAAGTCCGGCATGGAACTCGTCCTCGCCGCCGTCAACGCCGCCGCGCACGGCGCGGGCCAGTCACCGCTGGCCCTGGTGCTCGACGGCCTGCTGCGCGGCAGCCAGCTCACCGAAGCCGTGGCCCGCGCCGCGGCCTTCGAGGCGCTGCACGACGACGTCTGCCGCGAACGGCGCACCAGCGTGCCGTGCCCGCCGGGCACCCGCCCGCCCCTCAAGGTGACACCCGCCCAGGAGTACGCCTCCCACGCCAGCACCGGCAGCCTCGCCGGCGCCGCCGCCACCCTCCTCGTCACCCACAGCGCGCGGGAGGCGGCCGAAGCGGTCCTCGCCGGATCCCCGAAGGCGGCCCGGTACGGACCGGCCGCCTTCAGCGCGACCCTCGGCACCTTCCTCGCCCGGGCCGGCATCCTCGTGCGCAGCGGGGAGCGCCTGCGGCAGCTGGAGATCGCCGACGCCCTCGTCCTGCACGCCGACGCCCTGCGCAGCCTGCGGCAGGGCAGCGACGACTCCGACGGCCTGCCCGACGACCCGGTCCACCCCTTCGCCGAGGCCGTCCTCGACGCCGCCCGCAGGGCAGGACTGCACGTCGTCATCGCCGGCGGCTCCGACCTGAAGGACATCACCCGCCTCGCCGACGAGGTCGCCCCGAGCGCGAAGCCCTTCTCGGACGTCGTACGGGCCCTGCAGGACAGCGGGCACGTGGTGGTCACCGTCGCCCGCCTGGACGAGTCCGGCGACGGGCACGTGGGCGCCGGGCTGCCCGCCGGTGACGTGGCCGTCGCCCTCACCGACGGCCGGGCGGCCGTCCCCTGGGGCGCCGACGCGCTGGCACCGGGCGGACTCGCCGACGTCTGGCGACTGCTGACGGCGATCCCGGCCGCCCGGCGCGTCGGACGCCGCTCCCAGACCCTCGCCCGCGCGGGCGCCGCCCTGTCGGGCCTCCTGGTCGCCCGCGGCGGACAGCCCCCGGGCCGGCACCTCCTGTGGCCCCTCACCCGGCACGCCCCCGTCAACATCGCCGCCGCGAACGCCCTGCTCGCCGGCTGGCTCGAAGCCACCCGGGTCGCCCGGGCCACCCCGCCCCCGCCCCGGCTGCACATCCCCTGGCACGCCCTGGAACCCGACGAGGCCCGCGCCCGGCTGGGACGTACCGGCCCCGACGGAGAGCCCCGCGGACTCGCCCTGCTCGCCGACCGCTCACGCCGCCGGATCGCCCGGGTGGGCCGCCATCCCGCCGCCGCACCGGCACGCTGGACGTGGCAGGCCGCCGGCGCCGTCCGCCGCGAACTCGACGACCCGCTCACCCCGGTCCTCGCCACCGGCGCCGTCGCCTCGGCGCTGCTCGGCTCGCTCGTCGACGCGCTGCTCGTCGTCGGCGCCATGGACCTCAACGCCGTGACGGGCGGGCTCCAGCGGCTGCGCGCCGAACAGGCCCTGGCCCGGCTGGCAGCCCGCCAGCAGCCCAAGGCCCGCAGGCAGGACAGCCGCAAACGCACGGTCACCGTCGACGCCGCCCGGCTGCGGCCCGGCGACGAGATCAGCCTCGACGCCGGCGACGTCGTACCCGCCGACGCCCGGCTGCTGGACGTCGACGGCCTGGAGGTCGACGAGTCCGCCCTCACCGGCGAGTCGCTGCCGGTGACCAAGGCCGTCGAGGCGACGCCCGGCGCGCCCGTGGCCCAGCGCGCCTGCATGGTGTTCGAGGGCACCACCGTCGTGGCCGGGCGGGCCACCGCACTCGTCGTCGACACCGGCGACCAGACCGAGGCGGGCCGCGCCGTCACCCTCGCCGCCCGCACCCCGCCGCCCGCCGGCGTCCAGGCCCGGCTGCAGGAACTCACCCGCAAGGCCCTGCCCGTGACGTTCACCGGCGGCGCGGCCGTGACCGGGCTCTCCCTGCTGCGCGGCAGCCCCGTGCGACGCGCCGTCAGCGGCGGTGTCGCGGTCGCCGTCGCCGCCGTCCCCGAGGGACTCCCGCTCGTCGCGACGGTCGCGCAGATGGCGGCCGCCCGCCGGCTGTCCCGGCGCGGCGTCCTGGTCCGCACCCCGCGCACCCTGGAGGCGCTCGGGCGGGTCGACACCGTCTGCTTCGACAAGACCGGCACCCTCACCGAGAACAAGCTGCGCCTGGTCCGCGTCGCCACCTCCGACGGCACCGTCCTGGCCACCGACACCGAACAGGCCGAGCCGATCGTGCGCCTGGCCGCGCGCGCCTGCCCCCAGGAGGAGACCGGGCAGGGACGCCGCGTCGCCCACGCCACCGACGAGGCCGTCCTCGACGTCGCCCCGCCCGACCAGGGCTGGACACCGACCGGCGAGCTGCCCTTCGAGACCCGGCGGGGCTACGCCGCGGCGGTCGGCCGCGACGGCGACCCCGACTTCGGTGAGCTCCTCGTCGTCAAGGGCGCCCCCGAGACGATCCTGCCCGCCTGCCGGGACCTGCCCGCGCACGCCACCGACACCGCCCACGAGCTGGCCGCGCAGGGACTGCGCGTCCTCGCCGTCGCCCGGCGACCCTGCCGGGCCGACGCCGCCGAGAGCGAACTCGACGCACCGCTCGCCGACCTGGAGTTCAGCGGTTTCGTCGCGCTCGCGGACGTGCCCCGCGAGACCTCGCACGCCCTGCTCGTCGAACTGCGCCGCTCCGGCATCCTGCCCGTCATGCTCACCGGCGACCACCCGGAGACCGCCCGCGCCATCGCCCTGCAACTGGGCTGGCCGGAGGAGACCGAGGTGGTCACCGGTGACGAGCTGGTCGCCATGGAACGCGGCGAACGCGTCCGGGCCCTGCGCGGCGCGGGCGTCGTGGCCCGGGTCGCCCCCGAGCAGAAGCTGCACGTCGTGGAGGCCCTGCAGCAGGCCGGGCGGGTCGTGGCGATGGCCGGCGACGGCGCCAACGACGCCGCCGCCATCCGCGCCGCCGACGTCGGGGTCGGCATCGAGTCCCGCGGCTCCGCCGCCGCCCGCAACGCCGCCGACCTGGTGCTGACCACCGGCGACCTGTCCGTCCTGGTCGACGCGGTCGTCGAGGGCCGCGCCCTGTGGCGCAGCGTCGCCGACGCCGTGAGCATCCTCATCGGCGGCAACGCCGGCGAGGTCGGCTTCAGCGTCCTCGGCACCCTGCTGGCCGGCGCCTCGCCCCTGTCGACCCGTCAGCTGCTGCTGGTCAACCTGCTCACGGACATGTTCCCGGCCATGGCGGTGGCCGTCACACCGAGCGACGACCCCTCGACGGCGGAGCACGCCGCGACCGGCCCGATGGGCCTGAACGTCCTCGGCGCGCCCCTGCTGCGCTCCATCCGCCGCCGCGGCATCACCACCTGCCTCGGCGCGGTCACGGCGTACCTCATCGGCCGCCTCACGCCCGGCACCGAACGCCGGTCCACCACCATGGCCCTGTGCGGCGTGGTCGGCGCCCAGCTGGTGCAGACCCTCTCCGGGCGGCGCCACAGCCCCCTGGTGTGGGTCACGGCCCTCGGCTCGGCCGCCGTCCTGGCCGCGCTGGTGCAGACCCCCGGCGTCAGCCACTTCTTCGGCTGCACCCCGCTGGGCCCCGTGGCCTGGGCCGGAGTCGCGGCGGCCATCGCCCTGTCGGCGCTGGCACCGCGCCTGGAACGCCTCCAGGCCGTCCACAGCCTCTACGCCGGCGCGGCCGAGCTCGCCCTGCGCCTGAACGACCTGGTCCGGCAGGCCCGGCAGCTGCTGCGCAGCGGCGTCGCCGCCCCCGTGGCCTGACGCACCGGCACAGAGGCACCGGCACAGACGGACCGGCACAGAGGCACCGGCACAGCGGAAGGCCGCCACCACTGCAGGTGGTGGCGGCCTTCCGTCGCCGTGCGGTCAGACCTCGCCGCGCCAGGCCCCCGTCTCCGTGCCCCGGGCCTCCATGTACTCCTTGAAGCGCCGCAGGTCACCGGAGACCTGCCGCTTCACGAACCCGAGCTTGTCGCCCACGGTCTCGGCCACGCCACCGGGGTCGAAGTCCATCTGCAGCATGACCTTGGTGGTGTCGTCCTGGATGCGGTGGAAGGTCACCACACCGGCCTGCCGGGCCTCGCCTCCCACGGTGGTCCAGGCGACGCGCTCGTCGGGGATCTGCTCGGTGATCTCCGCGTCGAACTCCCGCTCCTGGCCGCCGACCTTCGTCACCCAGTGCGTCAGCGTGTCGGTGCGCTGCTCGATGCGCTCGACGCCGTCCATGAACCGGGGGAAGGTCTCGAACTGGGTCCACTGGTTGTAGGCGGTGTGCACCGGCACGCGGACCTCGATGGATTCCTCTACCTGTGACAAGGCGGTACCTCCCTTTCTCGTAGGTGGGCGACGGACGGGTACCAGGTCTCGCGCCGGCCACGCATCGTCACCACGACTTGTCCGACCAGGTGTCCTTCCCGCCCGCACCGGGGTACCCGGCCCGCATCGACGGACCGGGAGGTGATCGTCATGGCGGACACGGACCGCACGGCCACCGCCGCTCGCGCGGGGGCCGCGCCGACGGCGGGCGACGAACCCGTGGGCGAGCTGGTGCAGCGCGCCACGGAACAGCTCTCCGAGCTGGTACGGGGCGAAATGCGCCTCGCCCGGGCGGAGATGACCGAGAAGGGCAAACGCTTCGGCAAGGGCGGCGGCCTGTTCGGCGGCGCCGGGGTGCTGGGCTTCGTCACGCTCCAGGCCCTCGCGGCCACGGCGATCGCCGCCCTGGCCGTACCGCTGCCGGTCTGGGCGGCGGCGCTGATCGTCACGGGCGTCCTCGCCGTCGCCACGGGCCTGACGGCGCTGGCCGGCCGCAAGCAGGTGCGCAGCGCCACCCCGCCCGCCCCGCAACGGACCATCGACAGCGTGAAGGCCGATGTGGCCGAGATCAAGGAGAGTGCTCAACGATGACCCAGCCCCCGCACGACGAGCCCACGGCTCGCAGCCAGGAGGAACTGCGCGACCAGGTCGAGCGCACCCGCCACGAACTGGGGGACACCGTCCAGCAGCTGGCGGACCGGGCCGATATGAAGACCCGCGCCCGCGAGAAGGCGCTGGCGGTCAGGGAACAGGCCGAGACCAAGGCACACGCCTGGCGCGGCCAGGCCCGGACCAGGGCCGCGCACGTCGCGCACGCCGTGGAGGAGAAGCTGCCCGACCCGGTGAAGCAGAAGGGCACCGCCGCCGCGCACGAGGCCAGGGAGAAGGCCGCGCATGTCGCGCACGCCGTGGAGGAGAGGCTGCCCGATCCGGTGAAGCAGAGGGCCGCACAGGCCGAGCAGGTCTGGCGGGACAAGGCCCCGCAGCCGGTGCGCGACCACCGGGCCGCCCTGCTGGCGGGCGCCGGAGCCGTGCTCGTGGCCTGGCTGCTCATCCGCCGCGGCCGCACCTGAGCGACACCGGCCCCGGCACCTGAGCGACACCGGCCCCCGTCTCCGCTTGCGGCGACGGGGGCCCAGGCGGCAAGGTCGGGTGCCGTGGCCACCTTGCTGATCGTCCATCACACGCCCTCGCCCAACTGCCAGGCGCTGTTCGAGGCCGTCGTCTCCGGCGCCACGGACCCCGAGATCGAGAACGTCCGCGTCGTACGCGTACCCGCGCTGTCCGCCACCGCCTCCGACGTGCTCGCCGCCGACGGCTACCTCCTCGGCACCCCCGCGAACCTCGGCTACATGTCGGGCGCCCTCAAGCACTTCTTCGACCAGGTCTACTACCCGTGCCTGGACGCGACCCGCGGCCGGCCCTTCGGCTACTGGGTGCACGGCGGCAACGACGTCACCGGAGCGGTCCGCGGGGTCGAGTCGATCACCACGGGCCTCGGCTGGCGCCGCGCCGCCGAGGCCGTGACGGTCACCGGCGAGCCGGACAAGGGCGACGTCGAGCGGTGCTGGGAACTGGGCGCGACGGTCGCCGCCGGGCTCATGGGCTGAGCGTCAGGTCTCCTCCAGCCGGCGCCGGTCCTGCTCGTCCCACGTGGTGGTGTCACGCGGCTGGGTGTACGGCTCGGCCTCCGGCGGATGACCACCGGCGATGGCCCGCTGCCGCACCGTCTCCGCGTCGAACTCCAGACCCAGCAGGATCGCCAGGTTGGTGATCCACAGCCAGATCAGGAACACGATGACCCCGGCCATCGTCCCGTAGGTCTTGTTGTACGAGGCGAAGTTCGCCACGTAGACCGCGAAGCCGGCGGAGGCGATCAGCCAGATCAGCAGGGCCAGCGCACTGCCCGGGGTGATCCAGCGGAACCCCTTCACCTTGGCGTTCGGGGCCGCCCAGTACAGGAGCGCGATCATGACCGTGACCAGCACGACCAGGACGGGCCATTTCGCGATCGACCACACCGTCAGCGCCGTGTCGCCGAGCCCGAGCGCCGTTCCCAGCCGCTGGGCCAGCGGGCCCGTGAAGACCACGATCAGCGCGCTGATCACGGCCAGCACCATCAGCGCGACCGTCACGCCCACCCGCACCGGCAGCAGCTTCCACACCGGCCGGCCCTCGGGCATGTCGTAGACGGCGTTGGCGGAGCGGATGAACGCCGCCACGTAGCCGGAGGCCGACCACACCGCCAGGACCAGGCCGACGATCGCCATCAGCGAGCCGACACCGGCATTGCCCTGCAACTGCTCGACGGCCCGGGTGATGATGTCGCGGACCGGGCCGGGGGCCAGTTGCTGCACGTTGTCGAGCACCTTGTCCGTGGTCGACCGGCCGGTGAGGCCCAGCAGCGACACGAGCGCCAGCAGTGCCGGGAACAGCGCCAGCACCCCGTAGTAGGTCAGCGCCGCCGCCCGGTCGGTCAGCTCGTCGTCCTTGAACTCCCGCAGGCTCCCCTTCAGCACCGCGCCCCAGGACTTCCGGGGCAGCTCGCTCGGCGTGTCCGGCGCCGCGCGCTCCACCTCGGGGCCCGGCCCGGGCTTCGCCGGAGCCGGGGGAGGGGGAGAAGCGGAGGAGCCCCGAGGCGGAGCGGAGGTCTGAGGCGGAGCGTCGTCCGCGTGGTGGTGTTCTTTTCGTCCCGGAATATGCAGCTTCACCATGTGAGCCGGGTAACCCCTGGCCGTCCCCTTAAGCCGCGCTCGACGGGGGAGTCGCCAGGGGTCACTGCCGCAGGTCGAGTCCTCGTTCCCGCAGCGCCTCCGACACCACCCGTACGGCCTCCGGCCCGACCCCGTGCAGTGCGAGGAGTTCCCCCGCGGAGCGCTCCGCCACCTGCTCCAGCGTGGTCAGGCCCGCGCCGAAGAGGGCCCGGGTGGCGGGCCTGCCGATCCCGGCGGGCAGGTCACCGCCGGGCCGGTCGGCCGCCGCCTCCGCCGCGGCGAGGGACGCGGCGAGCCGCTGCGGGGCGCGACGGAACCAGGACGCCCGCACCAGGGCGTTCAGGCTCTTGCCGGCGACGTCCGCGAGCGGCACGCGGAACCCGATCGGCGTCCCCCTGTGCAGCAGACGCTCACCGGTGGGGTGAGCGGCCGGCGCCGCCTCCGTCTCTTCCGGGGGCAGGTGCAGCCACACCAAGCCGTCCTCGGTCAGCGAGGCGAACGCTTTGCCCCGCACGGAGAACGATTCCGTCCCGGAGTGCGTGCCCTCCTGGGTCTCCGGCAGGGCGAGCGCGGCCTCGCGCAGCCGCTTCACGGTGGTCATGGCCGGAGTCTCGCACAACGGCCGCCCCGCGGCAGGAAGTTGAGGGAGCGCTCCCACTACGGGCACGATGCCGCCATGACCGAGCCCTTCGCCATCCGCCGCTACCGGCCCGAGGACCGGCCGGCCCTCGACGACATCTGCGTCCGCACCGCGCACCAAGGCCAGGACAGCCGCCCCCACTACGCCGACCCGGGGGTCTTCCCGGTGACCTTCGCGGCCCCCTACGTCCACCTGGAGCCCGACCTGGCCTTCGTGCTGGACGACGGCGAGGGGCGGGCGGTCGGCTACATCCTGGGGGCGGCCGACACGCCGCGCTTCGCCGAGTCCTTCCGCACGGCCTGGCTCCCCCTGGTCGCCGGCCGCTACCCGGAACCGGCCGGGCCGCCGCGGACCCCGGACGAGGCGATCGCGCACCTGCTGCACCACCCCGAGCGGATGGTGGTCCCCGAGGTGGCCGCGTACCCCGCCCATCTGCACATCGACCTGCTGCCCGAGTGGCAGGGCCGCGGCTGGGGGCGCCGCCTGATGCGGACGTTCCTCGCGGCCCTCCAGGACCAGGGCGTACCGGCCGTCCACCTGGCGATGGTGACCGCCAACACGCGGGCCAGGGCCTTCTACGACCGCATGGGCTTCCACGAGATCGACGTCCCCGGGGACGGTTCGGTCGCCTACCTGGGGCGCACCACGAAGGAACTGGACCGGCTCTGACGGGCCACCGGCCGTCGCACACCGACGGGCCACCGCCCGTCGAACGGAGCGAATGCGCCACGGGGTGCGGAAGTGGCGCAATCGCGCGTTGCCGACCCTGCTCAGCCTGATCCCGTGGAGCGGCACCGCCGTCGCCCACGGTTCGGTCGTCGACCCGGCCTCGCGCAACCACGGCTGCTGGCTGCGCTGGGGGAACGACTTCCAGAACCCGGCGATGGCCCAGCAGGACCCGATGTGCCGGCAGGCCTGGCAGGACGACCCCAACGCCATGCGGAACTGGAACGGCCTGTACCGCAACGGTTCCGGCGGCAACTTCACCGTGAAGCTGCACGACCAGGCCAGTCACGGCGCCGACTACTTCCTGGTCTACGTCACGCGGCAGGGCTTCAACCCCGCCACCCAGCCGCTGACCTGGAACGACCTCCGGCTCGTCGCCCGCACCGGCAAGTCACGATCTGGCAGGCGTCGCACATGGACCAGACCTACTTCCTGTGCAGTGACGTGACCGCCGCCAGGGTCAGCAACCGGCCACGGCGACGGCGCCAGGTCTCCAGCAGGGAGAGCATGGGCAGTGCGCCCGGCTGGTCGACGACCTCGTCGATGACTGCGGCGGTGAGAGCCCGCTCCACGTTCAGGCCGGCGGAGGCGGCCGGGCCGGTGCTCGCCTCGCGCAGCTCGTTCCGGCTCATCGGTCCGAGTCAAGGAGGAAGAGCCTTGGCAGCAAAGACCGGCGTCTGTCGTGTCGCCGGCTTCTCAGGCGCTCAGGCGGGATGCGAGCCACTCGTCGTGGGTGCGTCGCACTGAGGTCCACAGAGCTGCCATGGCTTCTTCAGGCACGTCGTCGAAGGACAGGTCGAATTCACTCTCGAGCACGTCCACCCACTCGGGAAGGGACTCACACGTGTGCTCTGTGACGTCACGACCGTTGGCGTGCGTGAGGACGCATCCGCGCATAAGTGTCACTCCCTCCGCGTGGCGTCGCTGCGCGGTGACGACCTTCGCGTACCCCGACTCAGGTGAGGTCGCGTTGAAGTGGTGCCGTTTGGCGAAGACGTTCATCTCGACAGGCTGGTCGACGAGGAGCACCCCTGTGAACCAGCCCGAGGGGTCATGGGTCAGACGCCAGTCTCCCAGGCCTTCAGGCTCGACGGCTTCCATCCCGAACCGCATCGGCCCCTGTGCATAAGCGCCTTGGACGAGCGGCACGGGGTCGTACAGGGCGTCGCCCAGGCCGACATCGACCCACTAGCGACCGCTCGGGTTCGTGTCGGACGGAAGGCCTTCGGCGATGATCGTGGTGTGGTTGAGCAGCGTGTCCTTGTCCGGTCCGGACTCCAGGTAGACGCCGGCCACGTTGAGACTGACCTGGTATCCGAGTTCCGTGAGCAGCGTGTGGAACGCGCCGTTGAGCTGGAAGCAGTAGCCCCCGCGTCGGGTGGTGGCGATCCTGTGCGCGCACTCGACCGGGTCGATGCCCCACCCTTGCGCGAGGTGTATCCAGAACGTGTCATACGGGACCCGCTCGACGTGTGCGCGATGCAGACGGGCCAACGCCTCGGCCGACGGCGGCTCAGCCTCGACACCGAGGCGCTTCAGGTACAGGGTTGCGGTGGAGTTCATGAGGACCTCTTCATCTGATTCGGAGCCACGCGGAAAACCGCGTCGGCGGCGAGGGTGGACAGCCACGGCGAGTCGGACTCGCCGAAGCCGCGGAGCCGGTTGGCGCGCCGTCCCATCGGGGCGTCGTGGCTGACGGCCTGACGGGAACCTCTTCGGGATCCGGCGGGGGCGGTACCGCGGGTGTGGGGGTGATGGTGGGACGGTGCCCTCCACGGGTGCCCGTGCGGGGTGGCGTGGGCAGCGCCGCGGTGTTGGTCAGTCGGTGACGCCGCCGTAGGCGATGACCTTGGTGGGGCGCAGGCGGACGACGAGCTCGCCGGGGACGGCGTTGCGCTTGCCGAATTCCTGGGCCCGGTCCTGGCCCATGTACCGGGCGCCGGCCTGGAAGGCGACGTCGTACAGTTCGGCGGGGTCGTCGCTGAGCGTTACGTCGCCACGGACCTCGACATAGGCGAACGGCGGGGCGTCTTCGGCCACGCACATCGACGCCCGGGGGTCGCGCCGCAGGTTGCGGACCTTGGCCGTGCGCCCGCCGGTGGTGAACAGGAAGTCCTGGCCGTCGAAGACGTACCAGACGGGGCTGATGTTCGGGAGGCCGTCGGCCCCGACGGTTGCGAACCGTCCGGTGCCCGTGCTGCGGGCGACGAAGGCGTGCCATTCCTCGGTCGGCATGTTGTGCATGGGTGGTCCCTTTCTGTGATTGGTCACGGCGTCAGCTGGCCCTGGCCGACACGTCGGTCCTCGGCCGTCGCCGAACGCGTCGTCCGCCGCGCGGTACGTACGGACTGCCGGGGAGACAGAAGACCGAGCCGAGCCGGCCAGGACGAGTTCAGCGGGGCTGTGGCTGGGGAGTGCGTCCCCGGGGCCGGATCGGGCGCGCGGCCGGTGCGGTTTCCGGCAGACCGCGCAGGACGGGCACGACGGCGAGCGCGATGGCGGCGACCAGGGCGCCGGGGACGAGGGCCCAGCCGGTGGAGTCGACCAGGGCCTGGGAGGCGTACGGGGTGAGGCCGCCGAAGATCGCGGTGGCGGCGGTGGCGCCCAGGGCGAGGCCACTGAGGCGCTGGGCGACGGGAAACTGTTCGGCGATCGCGGAGCACGCGACCGCGCTGATGCCGCCCGCGATGCAGGCCAGGACGATCGCGCCGGTCAGTGCGGCGGCGAAGCTGCCCTGCGTCATCAGGCCGAACATGGCCAGCGGCAGGGTCACCGACAGGGCGCCGAAGAGCACAAGCGCCGGGCGGCGTCCGACCCGGTCGGACAGCGCGCCCGCGAGCGGGGTGACGACGATGATGGCGACAACCGCGATCGTGGAGAGCCACAGGGAGTCCGACTCGCTGAACCCGCTGACCGCACCGAGGTAGGTGGGGACGTAACTGATACCGACGTAGTAAGTCACCGAGCCGAGCGCCGATATCGCGAACGTGCGATATATGGCGGGGCGCTGGGTGCGCAGAGTGGCGATCAACGGGCCCGCGCCCTTGGGGCCGGTCGGCGACTGCTGGTGCTGCTCGAAGGCCGGGGATTCACGCATGGTGGAGCGGGCGATCAGCACGGCACCGGCGAGCAGCGCGCCGAACAAGAAGGGGATGCGCCAGCCCCAGGTGTCCATGTCGGAGGCGGGGACGAGGGTGACGGTGAGAGCGGGGACCGCGGCGGCGAGCAGGGCGCCGATCTGGCTGGCGGCCGAGGCCAGGGAGGCGATCAGGCCGCGGCGCTGGAGGGCTGCGCCTTCGACCAGGTAGGCGGTGACGCCGGTGTATTCACCGCCGACGGCGAAGCCCATGACGCAGCGCAGCAGCAACAGGAGTGCGCCTGCGGTGGCGCCGATCGCCTCCTGGGTGGGGAGCAGGGAGGTGGCCAGCATCGCGGCCGTCATCACGGCCATCGAGCCGAGCATTACCGTGCGCCGGCCGACCCGGTCACCGATGTGGCCGAAGACCATCGCGCCGATGGGACGCATCAGGTAGGCGATGGCGAAGACGGCGAGCGTGGCCAGGAGCGAGGTGGAGCCGGAGCCGAAGAACACCCGGGATAGCACGGTGGTCATGTACAGGTACAGGGTGAAGTCGTACCACTCGACCACGGTGGACAGGGCCGCGACCACGATCGAGGACCGGGGCAGGACGGCTGTTTTGCCGGTCGGGGCGGGGGGTTGCATGTTCTGCCTTACAGATAGCTGGCCGATCAGGCCTGGATGACTGCTCAGGGGCTGGGGACTGTTGCCCATTGGGTTGATGAGTGGTCGTCACGGTGTCACCCGGACGTCCTGGGGCCTATGAGGCCGACGGGCTCACTCGGTCCTGCGCCTATGAGGCGGTGTGCTCGGTGGCGACCCGCTCGAGCCATTCGCTGACGAGTGCGATGAACAGCTCGGGCTGTTCGATCTGCAGGTTGTGGCCGGCGGTGTCGAGGACGGCGTAGGTGGCGCGTGGGTAGTGCGGGAGGAGGTCGAACTGGTCGAGGTAGCCGACGCTGTCGTCCTGGCGCCCGGCCAGGATCAGCGTGGGGCGGGTGAAGGGTTCGCCGTCCTCTGGTTCACGGGTGAGCTGCCACTGGCGGCGGATGCGTTCCAGGGCGGTGGTGTCGGCGATGTCCAGGCCCGCCTGGATCTCCTTGCGGAACCGTCGCAGAACCTCCGGCGTCTCCACGACCGCGATGGAGGTGAAGACCTGAGCGGTGTGCGTGTCGAGGCCAGAGATCAGGGCCGGGTCGGAGCGCAGGACCAGCCGCTCGGGCGGACGGCTCTCGGCGGTGTCCACGCGTCTGGCGGAGGGGCAGATCAGGGCGAGTCCCCGAACTTGATCACGGCGGGTTCGGGCAAGCGCACGGGCGAGGTAGCCGCCGCAGGACTCGCCAAGGAGCAGGAACGGCTCGTCACCGATCTGGTCGTCCACAAGGTCCTGTACGGCGGCGAGCATGTCGTCGGAGCTCGCGATGTGGGCGGGTGCCGGGGACCTCCCCATGGCGGGCAGGTCCGGGTACAGCCGCCGGTACCCCGGGCGCTGGGCGAAGACCGGCTCCAGGCAGCCGAGCATCAGACGGTGGTCGGGTCCCCACCCGTGCAACGCGAGCACCGGCGTCCCTTCGCCATGTTCCGCGAAGTTCAGCTGTACCTGGGTACGCTGCGGCATTTCTCCATCACATCCTCATGATCACGCGGATAAACGTCCGGGCCCTCGCCAACGTAACATCGATTCGATGTGACATCGAATCGATGTGAGATGCTGGAGGCATGCTGGAACTCGCGATCCTCGGCTCCCTCGCCGAAGGCCCCCTGCCCGGCCATGAGCTGCGCCGCCGCGTCACGGCGCTGACCGGGTACAGCCGTCCGGTCAGCGACGGCACGCTCTACCCGGCGCTGAACCGGCTCACCAAGGCCGGACTCATCGAACGGCACCCCGCCCCGGAGGCAGGCGGCGGCCGCTACGTGCTGAACCTGACCGCTACAGGTCGCGAGGACATGCTGCGGCGCCTGCGCGAACCCGCCGACCACGAGGTCACCGACTTCGCCCGCTGGTTCACCATCCTGGCGTTCCTCTCCCTGCTGCCCGACACCGCCGAGCAGCACGCCGTCCTGCGTCGCCGCCTGGCGTTCCTCGAGACCCCGTCGAGCTTCTTCTACGAGGATGAAAAGCCCGTTCGCGCCGAGGAGACCGACGACCCCTACCGGCGCGGCATGCTGCTCATCGCCCGCGCCATCACCCGATCCGAACTCGCGTGGCTGCACGAGGCGTTGGGCGACAAGCCCGCCGAGGAGGCATGACACGAAAGCACCCTGGTGCGACCCCCAGGGCCCTGGCGGCGCTGTGCTTCGGGGGCCGGTGTGCCACCCCCTACGGGGAGTGGCTCAAGCGCTGGGAGGAGTTCGGCATGAAGCAGCGCACGCTCACCACGCACGTCCCGTGCGCCGACTTCTACGAGATCCGCGACAAGGCACTGATCGCGCACGCCCCATGGTTGCCCTGTCGTTCTCGTAGGCGGCCCAGGCGAGGGCCGCGTCCTCGATGCGCTCGAACTGACGCAGCCGACTTGAGTCGCAGCCACACTGGGCGGTTGCCGCGAACCCGTTGCCTGCGACGAACCTGGGTTGTGTGGTCACAACCGAGGCCGGTTGAGCAGCCGGGAGAGCACGATCACATAACGCCGTCGAGTGCCGTCGCGTCCGGCAGCTGCACGGCGCCGGCCACGATCTCCGGGAACGCGGGGACCCATTTCGGTACCGCGCCTGGAGCGGCACCATCGTCCCGGCCCCGACGGAGACCAGCGCCCGGAACCCGTCCCACGTCGGTTATGCGCTGTTGAGCTGTCCACGGACTATCGTCCACGGGTCATGACGATCGTGTTCCGGGTCCCTGCCGGCGGTGCGGAGCGGGTTGGGTTCGCCTACTCGCCGGCGATGGAAGCCGTACTGAGTCTCCATGTGCTGGTGGAGCCCAAGCACCACCCCGTCCAGCACGGCTGGGTGCGTGCGATGCGCAAGCTGTCCCCGGCGCTGAAGCGGGAGATCGAGGCGTTCTCCTACGCGGTGCGCTCGTACTTCCCCGAGTTCCTCTTCCCGCAGCCGACCGGCCGACTGATGGACTTCGAGGACGAACTGGCCGGTTTGCGCGGGGCGGATCCGGAGCTGGTCCGCCTGGAGTTCGCCGTCCCCCTGCTCACACCCTGGCCGGGCAGCGGCGAGGGCAGGGATCCGCAACGGCTGGATGAACCGGAGGTACGCCGCCTGTTGCGGGAGCGCCTCGCACGGGAAAGCGACGAAGCGATGGCCGCGATGCTCCTCGACGACCCCCGCGCGCTGCTCGAGCGGTTTCTGAGCATGCTGGAGCGCTACTGGCGGGAGGCGTTCGAGGAGGAATGGGCACGGCTCGAACCCGAACTCGCCGCCGGCGTCAGCGAGGCCGGACACCAGATCGAGCAGCGCGGTCTGTACGGGATGCTCCGTGGCCTGTGGCCGGAGGTGCGCAGCGACCGGCAGGCCGAACGCTTCTGGCTGGAGCGGCCGCACGACCACGAGGTCGCCATCGGTCCGGACGACACACTCGTGCTCGCCCCCAGCGCCTATGTGTGGCCGCACGTACGCGTCAACTGCGACGGTCCGTGGCCCCTCGGGCTCGTCTTCCCCGTCTCCTCGATCGTCCGGGAAGCCCGCCCGAGGATTCCGCCGACCAGGCTCGTCGGCACACTCCGCGCGCTCGCCGACGACACCCGGCTGCGCGTCCTGCGACTGCTCGCCGAACGCCCGCGCAGCACCCAAGAGTTGGCCCCGCTCGTCGGCGTCAGCGAGGCCGCCCTGTCCAAGCACCTGCGGGTGCTGGCGGACGCCGGCCTGCTGGAGCGCCGCCGCGAGGGCTACTACGTCCTGTACCGGCTCGCGCCCGGACAGGTGGCGGACCTGACCCCCAGCCTCGAAAACTTCCTGCACGGCGACGGCGAGGCAGACTGATTAGCCATCCGCCTAATAAGTGGATCAGAACCCGACGGGACCCGACAGTGGCCGCATGTCACTGCTGAAGGACCGCAACTTCCTGCTTCTCTTCGCCGGCCAGGGCATCTCACGCTTCGGCGACGGCCTGTACACCGCCGCGACCGCCTGGCTGGCCTGGTCACTGACGAAGGACCCCACTGCCGTCGCCCTGGTCAGCGTCTCCGCGTTCGCGCCCGCGTTCCTGGCCACCTTCGTCGTCGCCTCGTACGCCGACCGCCGCGACCGCCGGAAGCTGATGATCGCCACCGACCTGGCCCGGGTCGCCGTGGTGGCCGTGGCCTCGATCCTGCTCTCCCTCGACCTGCTGAACCTGCCCCTGCTCGTGGCGACCACGGCGCTGCTGGCGCTGATCGGCGCCCCGTTCGCCCCGGCCCGCAGCGCCATCGTCCCGCAGATCGTGCCGGACGACCGCCTCCAGCAGGCCAACGGACTGCTGCAAGTCGCCTTCCGGGCCGCCTTCTTCGTCGGCCCGCTCATGCTCGCGCCGCTGCTGGCCTTCGGCTCGCTGCAGTCGGCGCTGGTGGTGAACGGACTCACCTTCCTGGGCTCGGCGGCCGCCGTGGCCGCCATCCGCGTGCCCCGCCCCGCTCCGACCACCGGTCAGACGGGGCTGTGGTCCGATCTCAGCGCCGGGCTCAGGGCCGTGCGGGCCGCTCCCGACGTACTCGTGGTCATTGTGACCTTCGTGCTCGCGCTCGCCCTCACCAACGGTTTCCTGACCGTCGGGCTGGTCGCGGTCGTGGGACAGGGCGGCCAGTACGGCCTGCTGCTCGGCGTCGCCGGGGTCGCCGAAGTGGTGGGCGCCCTGCTCCTGGCCGGCCTGCGCATCCGCAGACTCGCACTGGCCGCGGTGCTGGCGTGGGCCCTGCTCGGGATCTTCCGGGCTCCGCTGGGAACGGTCACCTCCACGACCGTGGCAGCAGTTCTTCTGACCGCCACGGGGCTGGCCTCGGCCCTCACGGACATTCCCTTGATCGCACTGGTGCAGCAGCGCATACCGGGCCATCATCTGGCGAAGGCGCTTGGCCTGTGGGAGGCGGGGGTGGCAGGAGCCCTGGCGATCTCTCCCTTTGTGGCCTCGACCGCCATCACCCTCGCCGGACTCGAGAGCGCCTTCCTGCTCTCGGGAGCCGCCGTCGTCGTCCTGGCCGTGATCGCCACGCTCACCCTCGCATGCGTCGGCGCACGGCAGCCCGGTCAGGGGCCCGTCGTCACGGCCGACGGCACGGCAAGCGTCGGGGCGCCGAAGAGATAGCGGTGATCATGGCCGAACCGGACTGACTGGGGGGCAGGCGGCGTTCGTCTTCCGGTGGCGCCCGGCCCGGGCGAGGGCTTCGACGAGTTCCTCCCGGCTCATCTTCGAGCGGCCGGGCAAGTCCTGCGCGGTGGCCCGCTCGTACAGCTCCGCCTTGCTCGGCTGCCGCAGCTCGCCCTTGCCCGAGCCGCGCCGGCTGCCGGATGCGGCGCGGGCCGTCTTCGACGGCGCCCTCTTCGCGGTGGTCTTTTTCGCGGTGGTCTTCTTCGTGTCCTTCGCGGCGGGCGTCCGGGCCGTCTTGCGGGCCTGGCCCGTCTGGGCGACGCAACCTCGTCCACCTAAAGGCGACGCAACCTCGTCCGCCTGAAGAGACATGATCCTCACCACCGCGCCCAGCACACAGGTCAGCGGCCGCCTTTGCTCGGTCCGTCCGCGCTTCCTGAGAGTTCTCCAAGAATCCGCAGGGCGATTGAACACGCCGGTGCTCCCATACGTACGGGACGGGGGGATTTTCATGCCCGGCACGCCACGAAGCGCAGGAGAGCACCCTTGGGACGCAACACGCGAAGACGCCCTACCGGCCCACGACGCGCGACCTTCGCCGCGGTCGCGCTGATCCTGGGCGGAGGCGGCCTGATGGCGGCGAACGTCTACGCCTCGGCCACGGACGCGGGTTCGGGCGGTGAGGCGGCACAGACGCGGTCCGGCACGGGGGTGCGGACCGCGGGCGCCACGATCGACTGCCCGGACGTCGCCGGCCGGCTCACCTCGGTCCCGGAGCGGGCGAGGCCCGAGGTCGACAAGCAACTCGCCCTCCTGGACGAGCAGATCGCCCAGGCCTACCAGCGGCTGAGCACGTCGGCCGAGCAGATACGGCAGGACGCCGGCTTCGCCGACAGCGCCATCGTGAGCCCGCTGAAGGACAAGCGGGCCGCCACCATCGAGCGCATCGCGATCGCCATCGACCGCGTGGCGGACCGCCCCGAAGGGCTCGAACCCCTCGCGGCCTGCACCGTACGGGACTCCGGCAACCAGGCCCCCGCGCCGACCGCGAGCCAGGGCGGTGGCGGGCAGCCCGGACAGGGCGACGGCGGCCAGGACCAGGGGACCGGCCAGGGTCAGGGCGACGGCCAGGGCCAGGGCGGCAACGGCGGACAGGCGGGCAACGGCCCGGTCGCCGCCGACTTCGTGGACATCAAGAGCGCCCGGCCCGACGCGGGCACCCCCCGGCAGCAGGGCGGCGCCTCCCGCGGCTCCTTCGCCACCGACTGCGGCGTGAACGAGAACGGCCTGTTCAACTCCGACAACATCATCGCCGCGCCGGGCGTCACCAACGGCGCCCACCACTTCCACGACTACGTCGGCAACCAGGCCAACAACGCCTTCGCGAGCGACCAGGACCTCGCGAACGCCGAGACCAGCTGCGACGACCCGGGCGACAAGTCCTCCTACTACTGGCCCGTGCTGCGCCTGCAGAACGGCACCAAGGAGCAGGACGCCACGTCGCCCGGCGGCGGCATCGAGGGCAACGCGGGCGAGATCGTCACGCCGAAACAGGTCACGCTGACGTTCGTCGGCAACCCCCGCGACAAGGTCACCGCCATGCCGCGGCTGCTGCGCATCATCACCGGCGACGCCAAGTCCTTCGTCAACGGCCCCGCCAACGCCAACGCCTCCTGGAGCTGCACCGGCTTCGAGGACCGGCAGCTGAAGGACAAGTACCCGCTGTGCCCGCGCGGCAGTGACGTGGTGCGCACCTTCAAGTTCCAGAGCTGCTGGGACGGCCGCAACATCGACAGCGCCAACCACCGCACCCACGTGGCCTTCGCGGACGCCGCCGGCACCTGCCCGTCCGGCTTCCGGCCCATCCCGCAGCTGGTCCAGCGCATCGTCTACGACGTCGACGCGCCGAGCCTCGGCGACGGCGGCCGCACGACCCCGCTGTTCGCGGTGGACTCCTTCCCGGAGCAGCTGCACAAGCCGGTCACGGACCACGGCGACTTCATCAACGTCTTCGACGAGGACCTGATGCGGGAGATGGTCGACTGCATCAACGAGGGCCGCACGTGCGGCGCCGGGGCGGGCGCCGAACCGGGAGGGGAGGAGCCGCAGGAGCAGCCGACCGGCACTCCTCAGGCCCCGGAGCAGGAGCCGACTCGCACCCCCGAGGCCCCGCAGGAGCAGCCCACGCGCACGCCCGACGCGCCGAAGGACGGCGACGCCGGCGGCAAGCCGGGTGACGCGGGCGCGAACGGCGGCAAGGGCCAGGCGTCCAAGCCGCCGGCGACCGGCAGGCCGGCCCCCGAACCGGAGCCCCGCGACGACGCCACCACCACCGCTCCCCGCACCGGCGAACCCGAGGTGTACGTGACACCGTCCGCCGAGCGCGGCACGGCGAACGCGGGTGGGCGGGGCGGCTCGGACGGCGACACCGGCGAGGACACGGACGGCCTCGGCGGGTCCCAGGCCGTCGGAACCGCGACCAGCGCCGCGCCGACACCCTCCGTCCCGTCGCGGACGGAACCACAGGCAGTCGGCGAAGGCGGCCTGGCCGACACCGGCGCCCAGCTCTGGCCGGCCGCGGCGGGCGCCGTCCTGGTCGCGGCGGGCTTCGTCGTCCTGCGCAGGGCCAGGCGCGGCTGACCCCACCCGACGCACCCGCGTCCGGGGAAACGGCGGCGGGATCGGGCCAGGATCCCGCCGTCGTCGTCCGTGCCCGGCGACCCTTCGGCCCACGCCGAAGTGCCCACCGCCTAACGTGACTCCATGAACATCATCGGGAACGGTGCACGCGGTGGAGCGATGACGTGACGCCGGGGGAGATGGTGGCCGTCTTCGCCGCCGGCACGGGCGCGGGGGCCGTCAACGCCGTCGTCGGTTCGGGAACGCTGATCACCTTCCCGGTGCTGCTCGCCACCGGCATGCCCCCGGTCACCGCCACGGTGTCCAACGGGCTCGGCCTGGTCCCCGGCTCGATCAGCGCGGTCATCGGCTACCGCGAGGAACTCCGCGGCCAGGGCCGGCGCGTCCTGCTGCTCGGCATCGGCGCGGTCCTGGGCGGTCTCGCGGGTGCCGTGCTGCTGCTGACCCTGCCCGCGGCGGCCTTCGAGCGGATCGTGCCCGCCCTGGTCGGCCTCGCCCTCGTCCTCGTCGCCTGCCAGCCCCTGATCGCCAGGCGCGTGCGCCGCCGTCGCGCCAGGCGCGGCCCCGCCCGCCGGGACGGCGGCCCGCTGCTGTTCTCCGGCCTGACGCTGGCCAGCGTCTACGGCGGCTACTTCTCGGCCGCCCAGGGCATCATCTACGTCTCCCTCATGGGCATGCTGCTCGACGAGACGCTCCAGCGGCTCAACGCCGTCAAGAACGTGCTGGCCGCCGTCGTCAGCACCGTCGCCGCCCTGCTCTTCCTCTTCTTCGCCGACTTCGACTGGACGGCCGTCCTGCTCATCGCCACCGGGTCCGCGCTGGGCGGACTGGCAGGCGCCAGAACGGGCCGCCGCTTCAGCCCCACCGTCCTGCGCACCCTCATCGTGTCGGTCGGCACCGTCGCCCTCGTCCACCTGGTGCTCCACTGAGCCCCTGTCACGGGGTCGTCCGGCTCCCCGCCCGCTCCGTCCCGCCCTCGGCGTCGATGCGGGGCAGCACCCGGTCCAGCCACCGCGGCGTCCACCAGGCGTGCCGTCCGAGCAGGGTCAGCACGGCCGGCACCATGAGCAGGCGCACCACCGTGGCGTCGATGAGCACGCTGACGGCCAGGCCCAGCCCGAGCATCTTCACCACGATGTTGTCGCTGACGATGAACGCCGCGAACACGCTCACCATGATCAGCGCGGCGCAGGTGATGACCCTCGCGGTGATCTCCAGGGCGTGCGCGACCGAGGCCTTGGCGTCCCCGGTGCGCCGCCACGCCTCGTGGACGCGGGACAGCAGGAAGATCTCGTAGTCCATGCTGAGCCCGAAGATGATGGCGAACATCATCATCGGCACGTAGCTCTCGATGGGCACGGTGCCGTTCACGCCGAGCGCGGGACCGCCCCACCCCCACTGGAACACGGCGACGACCACGCCGTACGAGGCCGTGATGGACAGGACGTTGAGGACGGCGGCCTTGACGGCGACGAGCAGTCCGCGGAACACGGCCAGGATGATCAGGAACGCCAGGGCGACGACCACGGCGATGATCACGGGCAGCCGGGAGGCGACGATGTCGCGGAAGTCGACCTGCGCCGCCGTCGTCCCGGTGACGTACCCCTGGGCGTCCGTCCCCCGGACCACGTCGGGCAGCGTGTCGTCGACCAGACGGTTGGTCAGGTCCGTGGTGGTGCCGCTCTGCGGGGACTGCTCCGAGTAGACCGTGCCGATCAGGACGTCACCGTCCTGGGTGGACGTCAGGGGCGTGACGACGGCGGCGCCGTCCACCGCGTCGAGCGTCTGCTGGGCCTGAGAGGCCAGGCCGGAGCGCTGCGCGTCCGGTACGTCCGACTGGTCGATGACGACGGTGAGCGGCCCGTTGGACCCGGGCCCGAACGCGTCGGTCATCAGGTCGTAGGCCCGCCGGTCCGTGAAGGACTTCGGATCGGCACCGTCACCGATGTGGCCGAGCCGGATCGACAGCACCGGGATCGCGAGCACCACGATCACGGCGACACCGGCCGTCAGGAACCACAGCGGCCTGCGCTCCACCCGTTGCGCGTACCGGTGCCAGGTGCCCTGCGGTGTCCCTCCCGACTCGGCGTCGGTCTCGGCCACCGGGCGGCGCACCGTGTAGCGGTCGATGTGCCGCCCGAGGAGACCGAGCAGCGCCGGCACCAGGGTGAGCGCGCCGACGACGGCCGAGACGACGGTGACCGCGGCGGCGAGGCCGAGCAGGCCGATGAAGGCGACCCCGGACGCGGACAGGCCCGCCAGGGCGATGATCACCGTGCAGCCGGAGACGAGGACGGCGTGCCCGCTGGTGCTCGCGGCCTGTCCGGCGGCCCGGACCGGGTCGGCCCCGTCGACGAGGTTCTGCCGGTGACGCGTGATCAGGAACAGGGCGTAGTCGATGCCGACGCCGAGACCGATCATCGTCGCCAGGGTCGGCGAGACCGTCGCGAAGGTGAACGCGAGCGCCAGCAGCCCGAGGATGGCCAGACCGCCGACGACGCTGATCAGCGCGGTCAGCAGCGGGACGCCGGCGGCGATGACGCTCCCGAACCCGACGAGCAGGACGACGACGGCCACGCCGAAGCCGATCAGCTCGCTCACCCGGTCGTCGGCCTCCGGCCGGGCGAGCTCGCCGAGCGGCCCCCCGTACTCGACCACCGCCCCGGCCGACCGCAGCGGCTGCACGGCGTCGTCGACCCCGCCCAGGTATCCGCCGCCGAGCGTCGAGGGCTGCACGTCGAAGCGGACGGTGATGTACGCCGTCTTCCGGTCGTCGGACAACGGCCCGACGTTCTGCTGCGACTGACCCGACGTCGATCCCTGCGCGGTCAGCGGGTTCTGGGCCGACAGGACGTGCGGGAGCTTCTCCAGGCCGGCGACCGCGGTGGACATCTGGGAGCCGAGCGCGGTCAGTTCCTGGCCGTCGTCGTGCAGCACGATCTGGCTGCTGTAGCCGCCGGCCTGCGGGTCGTGCTCCTTCAGCACGTCCAGGCCCTTCTGGGACTGCGCCTGCGGCAGGGAGAAGTTGTCGGAGTACGACCCGCCGTAGACGTGGTTGACCACCTGGAGGGCCACCAGTGCCACGAGCCAGGCTCCGATGACGAGGCCGAAGTGACGGGCGCACCACTCGCCCAGCCGCCGCAGCACGCCCCCGCGCGCTGCCGTGTCGATCCCTGCGCCGGTGCGGGTGTGCGGCATGGACGTCGTCTCCTGGGTCGGCCGGGACGCTGTGTGCCGTCCATTAGACGCACGCGGGATCAGTCGGGCATTCCAGGCACGCGGGTCTCATGCCCCAGCGGGCGGCCGTTCCCCCTAAAGGCCCGACCCGGTGCACGGCGTGCACGCCCGGCCCGCCTCAGCGCTCCGGACCCCAGCGCCACTCCGAGCCCCACGAGCGCGCTGCCCGCCGCCTGCGCGGGGCCGTAGGAGCCGGTTCCGACGAGCGGTGCGGTGCAGGCCGCGGCCACCGGGATGAGGCCGGAGAAGAGGGTGGCGCGTTCCGCGCCGATCCGCTGCATGCCCATGTACCAGCACACGAACCCGATCACGGTGACGACCACCGCCTGCCACAGCAGCGCGGCCGTCTCGACGGCGTCCGGGCGGCGCAGCCACGCGCCCCCGTCGACCAGCACGCCCACCGCCGCCGACTCCAGCGCGGCGAGGGCGCACACCGTGGCCGACAGCAGCCTGGGTCCGAGCGGCCGCAGCACGGGCACCGCGAGGACGGCGAACCCGACCTCTCCGGCCAGGGCACAGACGGAGAAGGCGATGCCCGCGCCGTCCGTGCGTCCCCAGCCCTGTACGGCGAAGGCGCCGACGGCCACGAGCAACGCCCCGTGGAGGACCGCCCGTTGGGGCCGGCGCCCGTCCAGCAGGGGCACGAGCACGGCGACGACCACCGGCGCGCAGCCCACGAACACGCCGGGAACCGCCGGTTCCGCCGTGCGCTCCGCGGCGATGACGGCCAGGTTGAAGCCGACCATGCCGACCGCCGCGAGCAGGGCGAGACGGACCCACTGACGGGGCGCGAGCGTCCGCAGCCGGGCGGCAGCGCCCCGCCCGGCGAGCGGGAGGAGCAGCAGACAGGCCAGCCCGTAGCGCAGGAACTGGCCGCCCGCGTACGGGTAGTCGCCGAGGAGGCTGTTGGCGGTGAAGGACCCTCCGACGAGGACGCAGGCGAGCGCGGCGAGGAGGGCGCCGCGCGAGGTGGTGGGGTTCATACGGGCGACGCTAGGCAGCCGGGCGGCCCGGGAAGGAGTCCACTTCGGTGCCCGCTCGATGGACCAATCCCGCCCGGGCCGCGGCGGTCAGCCGATGTGGTAGCTGTCGCCGTAGACCTTCCAGTCCAGTGGCGGGTCGAGGTCGAGGTTGCGCCGGCGCAGGAAGACACGCTGCGCGGTGTCGACGCGGCTCGTGTCGCTGTGCGCCTCCTCCTGCCTCATGGCCCACACCCGTGCGTCCAGGAAGGCGTCGAGGTACCGCACCTCGTCACCGCCCTGCGCCGGCGGCTTCGCCGTGCGCAGCGCACGCCTGCGGATGTTGCGGAAGCTCAGGGGGTCGGTGCCGTCGCCGTGCATCACGATGGCGTCGTAGTAGGCGAACTGGCCCAGCACGCGCAGCCCGTCCGCCTTCCCCTGCCGGACCGCCGGGCCGAAGTACACCCGGTCGCGCTCGTCGTCCTGGGCACGCCGGAACGCGGCGTCGCGGGCCGCCCGGCGCCAGTCGCCGGGGAAGCCCGGGTCGAGCCCCTCGTGCGAGTCGGAGCCGTTGACCTCGCGCAGCGCCGGCAGGTACGCCGCCAGGACGTTGCCGGGCCTGCGGTCGGCGTAGAGCTCGACGAGGTCGAGCATGTCACCGGTGCCGGAGCAGAATCCGATGATGCCGGCGGTGTAGCCGCGGCCGTCGCGGATGTCCTCGATGTACTGGTACTGCGCCTTCCAGTCGAGCGAGGAGTTCTCCGCGCTCGACACGAGCTGCATGGCGATCTCCTTCTTCGCCGGGTCGTCGAGCCCGACGGCGCGGACGGACGCCGCGGCGGGCGCCGGATTCAGGAGCGGGGCGGCGACGGCGGCCCCGAACAGGGCCAGGACGGTGCGACGCGCCGCCGGGGTCGAGGGGTGTCTCACGGTGCCTCCAGGCAGGGTGGGGGTGGGAGAGCCGAACCGTGCACAACTGATAGGAAGGTTTCCTATCACCGAAGGGACGCAAGGGAAACAAGCGAGCGGAAAGTTCTCAGGGTCGGACAAGCGCGCCCGGCGGGAACCGTGAGCCCCGCTCACACGTCAATTCATTGCCCAGGGAGGGCTGATCGGTCGGAAAGACCAACCGGAGAGGGGAATCGCCGTGGACGACGCGACGTCGCAGCAGGGAAGCGAGGCGGAGGTCGCCGCGCGCCGGTCCCGCTTCGGGGCACTGCCGGAGCCGGTACGCGTGGAGGACATGGTCGAGGAGCGACCGGCGAGCTCACACGACCCCGACCGCACGGCCTACAACCAGGACGAGTGGCTCGTGCGCTACTGCCTCTGAGGCCCCCGGCCGCTACGAGGCGCTGCGCGCGCCCAGGCCGTGCAGCCACCGCACCACGTCGTCGGCGTCCTGGACGCGGGCGATGTCGAGCGGTGTCCTGTCGTCGTAGCCGCACCAGTCGATGTCGGCGCCGTGCCGGTGCAGGTACTGCGCGGTGGCCAGGTGCCCGCCGTGGCAGGCACCCCAGAAGGCGCTGGTGATCTCCTCGGGCGAGGGAGGCTCGCCGTCCTCGACGTACGCCCGGACCCGGTCGAGCAGGCCGAGCGTGGCGGCGTCCTGGAGCGTCGTGCGGGCGCCGTGCTCGACGAGGCGGTGCGCGGCACGCCACTGGCCGAAGGCGCGGGCGTCGGCGAGCGGGGTGCCGCCGGCGATCACCGCCCCGGGGGCCTCGATGTCGGCCCCGGCGGCGATGAGCGCGTCCAGGACGGGCACGTCGTTGTTGCTCGCGGCCCAGTGCAGCGGTGTCTCCGTGTGCGCACCGGCGAACCGGGCGTTGGGATCCGCCCCGGCCGCGACCAGGACGGCCACCACCTCGGGGCCGTGGGGGAAGTGACCGGGCCAGTCCGTCGCGAGGTGCAGCAGAGTGCGCGTGCCCTTGCCGTCCTCACCGTCCTCGGTGACACGCGCGGTGGCCAGACCGGGATGGTCGGCGAGCAACTGCCGGAGCCCGGGCAGATCACCGGCCCGGATCGCCTCGGTCACGGCGACGGCGAGCGGGTCCCGCGATGTCAGCGTCTGCAAGCCGGCCTCCCGATCGCCGTCGAGGACCCCTGATTCTGCCAGTGCGGCACCCGCCGGGGAGGTGAACCGGCAGGATTCAGCGGCGGCGCAGCTGGGTTCCGCCCCCCGGCAGGCTGAGCGACGGACCGGCAAGGACGCTCACCGGGCTGCCGGAGGCCGCGAATGTCCTCGTCGGCGGCGCGCTGCCCCGGCGCCACCAGGTCCCGTCCCCCGACCCGCGCCGACCCGCCTCCGGCCCGGACAAGGATCCGCACACCGCCGCCACCCCCGCCTCCGGGGGCCCGGTCCGGACGACGTGTCCGCACGCCCCACGAGGCGTAGCTCGCCCGACGCCTGGAGACCGGCGACGGCCACGGCCTGGACGGCTCATCGGCCGGCTCGTCCACCACATGACAACCACCGGACAGGACGCCGCCGACATCGCGGTGCTGCTGCCGCGTGCCCCTGACCCGGACGGTCAGGTCTGACCGGGACGGTCGGCGCGGACCCGCCGGGCCACGTCGCGCAGCTTGATGTTGTGGTGCTGCGAGATGCGCCGCAGCACATCGAAGGCCTCGTCCTCGCTGAGCCGGTGGCGTTCCATCAGGATCCCCATGGCCTCCCCGATGGCGTGCCGGGTCTCCAGGGCGTGCTCCAGCTGGTCGACGGTGCGGGCGGTGGCCAGCGCGACGGCGGCGTGGGAGGCGAGCAGCCAGCCCGCGGCCTCGATGTCCTTGCCGAACGCCCCGGGGCGGCGCGAGTAGAGGTTCAGCGCGCCGAAGTCCTCCTGCTCGGTGTAGAGCAGCACACCGGTCATGCTGCCGATCCCGAGCCCGCGAGCCGCCTCGGAGAACCGCGGCCAGGACGGCTGCGGACTGGTCATGTCGGCGATGCGGAACAGCCGCTCGCCGTCCACGCGACGGGCGGCGTCGAAGCACGGCCCCTCGCCCAGCTCGCCCTGCAGCCGGTCGGACTCCTCGACCATGTCGCCGCACACCGCCAGCGTCACGGTCCGGCCCTTCGACACCGCGAGGATGCCCGCCGCGTCACAGCCCTCGACGAGCTTCACCGCCGCGGCCGCGATCTCGTCCAGCGTCGCCTGGACCGAGTCCTGCGCCACCAGATCCCGGGCGAGCAACGCCATCTGCTCGGCGTACCGCTGCCACTCCACCGCCACCACCGCCTCGCTCGCCGGTTCCGACCACGGTACTCGCGCCGCGTCCGCGACGCCGACCGCCGTCGTGACGCGGGGGCCGCGGCCGGGAACCCGCGCCTGGCTCAGCGGTACGCCGTCAGCAGCAGCGCCACGTCGTCCGGCCGCTCCGTGGCCCGCCGGGCCGTGCCCACCAGCCGGTCGGCGAGGTGTTCCACCGAGTCCGCCGGTGTGTCGGCCAGGCAGCGGCGGACCCGCTCGATGCCCCGGTCGATGTCGCTGCCGGGCCGTTCTACGAGCCCGTCGGTGTACAGGGCGAGGACGCTGCCGGGGGCCAGCTCGATGGGGGTGACCGGGTAGAACGCGTCGGGCTGCACGCCCAGCATGACCCCGCCGGCCAGGTCGAGCCGCTCGGCGTGCCCGTCGGGACGGCGCAGCAGCGGCGGGGGATGCCCGGCCCGCACGGCGAGGGCGCGGCCGCTGCGCGGGTTCAGTTCGATGTAGCAGCAGGTGGCGAAGGCATCGGACTCCAGCTCGGCCAGCAGCCGGTTGGTGTGGGTGATGACCTCCTGCGGCGGGCGCTCGCTCGCGGCGAACGCGTGCACGGCACTGCGCAGCTGCCCCATCACCGCGGCGGCGCCGACACTGTGGCCCTCGACGTCCCCGATGACCAGCGCCACCCCACGCCCCGTGGTGATCACGTCGTACCAGTCGCCGCCGATGGCCATGCCCTGCGTGCCGGGCAGATAGCGGCCGGTCGTGCGCAGCCCCTCCACGGCGGGCAGCCGGTGCGGCAGCAGCCCCTCCTGCAGGCCCCGGGCGACGGCGGACTCCGCGTCGTAGAGCCGCGCCCGCTCCAGGGCCTGGGCGGCGAGACCGCTCAGCGCGGTGAGGGCGGAGCGTTCGTCGGCGGTGAACCGGCGCGGGGCGTCCCACCCGAGGATGCAGGAGCCGACGGGGTGACCGGAGGCGATCAGCGGCAGGAACGACCAGGCGCTCATGCGGTCCAGGGTGATGCCCGGGTACGCGACGGAGAGGTCCTCCGGCGACTCGAAGAACAGCGGCAGCCGCGTGGTCAGGGCGTGTACGCCGGGCAGCTGCGTGTCGAGGGTGACCCCTTCGAACGGGGTGAGGAAACCCTCGGGGTAGCCCGACTCCCACAGCAGGTACATCCGGCCCTCGCGGACGGTGTACAGGGCGAGTTCCCGGGCGCCGAACGCCGGCAGCAACTGCTCCGACACGGCCCGGCACACGTCCCGCACGGTGACCGCCTCGGTGAGCACGCTCGCCATCTGCACCACGTGGTACAGCGCGCCGGCCCGCGCCGCGGCGACCGGCCCGGGCGGCGGCGCGCCGGGACCCGGTACGACGGCGGCGGACCCGGCCTCGTACGCGGCGTCGCCGCCCGTGGGCGGGCCGGTCGGGGAGACCCGCCCGGTCAGCCCGTGCACGTCCGGGTAGAGCACGAAGCCCAGCCAGTTCCCGTCCGGACGCCGCACGAGGAAGGACACCTGCTCCTGCGACAGCATCGCCGCCCGGTAGCGGTCCTCGTACGCGGGGTCCCGGAGCCAGGTGACCACCTCCCACGGATACCGGCCCAGCAGCTCCTCCCGGCCGGAGCCCAGCAGTTCCTCGCAGCGCCGGTTGGCGTACGTCAGGCGGCCGTCCTGGTCCAGGGAGAAGATCCCGTCGGGCAGCCGCTCGGCGGCTTCGGCCGCGGTCAGTCCGCCGGTCGCGTCGACCAGGGCAGCCACCAGGACCCGGGCGGAACCGGTGCCGCCGCCCATGAGATGGCCCCACAGCTCGACGGGCCGGTAGCCGGACTCCCCGCTGTCCGCGGACGCGTCCCGCACCCGGAAGTGCCGGGACCTGACCCGGCCGTGGGTCAGCGCGTCGCGCCGGCTCGCCCGCAGCTCGTGCAGGTCGTCCGGGCTGACACGGGCCTCGAGGTCCGCCAGGGTGCCGCCGAAGTCCGCCCGTGCGATGCCGAGGAGGGCGAGGGCCTCGTCGTCGGTGGTGCACCGGTCCGTCTCCAGGTCCCAGTCGACGAGCCCCACCCGGACCGGGTGGACGGCGGGGGTGGGCAGCCGCACGCCGACGGGTTCGTCGTCGTACTCGATGCCGGCGGGGGCCGTGCCGGACCGGGCGGCGGCCAGGCGGCCGAGCCGCTCCTCCATGTCCCGCCCGGCGGGGCGCAGGGCGAGCGCCACCGCCTCCGCGTCCAGCGGCGTCCGGGCGGCCGAGCGCAGTACGACCAGGACGCCGACGGGCTCGCCGCCCGCCCGCACGGGCCGGTGGGCGGAGCCGAACGAGTACGGCAGTCCGGCGGTGAAGTGCGGGAAGCGCACCATGGTGGCGCGCTCGTCCGGCAGCCACAGGGGCTCGTCGCGCCGGTAGGCCTCCGCCATGGGCAGGGCGCCGCCCACCGGCACCCGCCACCAGCTCCTGAGCAGCGACCTGGGCACGCCGGTGACCATCGCGAGCACGAGTGAGCGCCGGTCGCGCGAGCGCAGGTAGACCAGGCCGCCGTAGCCCCCGAGGTCGCGCATGGCCCGGACCAGCGGAGCGGTCAGGGCGTCCTCGACCCGCCCCGTGTCCCCGGTCCGGTCCCGGCCGTCACCCCCGCCCCGGATCCGGCCACCGGATGACCGCGGCCCGTCCGGCACGGCGGCTTCCTCATCCATGTCGCGTCCTCCCGGTACGGACGCACCGGACACCAATCGCTCCCCACCAGGATGTGCCATGGTCGGCGCTCCGGCGCGGTGGGTGCAATCTTTCGTTCACGCGGGTGCAACCTTTGGGTCAAGACGGCCGTCTCACCCGATATCACAACCACGCAAGCCTCGGGGGCGGCAATGGTACGAATCAGAACAGCATGCGCGACTCTCGCGCTCGTGGGCGCCACGGTGGCCGTGGCGACGATCCCGGCGGGCGCCGCACCGGCCGCGGCCCGGCAGTCCACCACGCAGACCACGACGTGCCCGACCGGCTGGGGAAGCCTCGCCAAGACCGGCACCAGTGCGACGGTCGCGCCGATGACGAACGTCCGGACCGGCCGCCACGCCTGCTTCGACCGGATGGTCGTCGACGTGCCCGGCGCGGGCAGCGGCGTCGGCTACAGCGTCCGGTACGTCGACCGGCTCCACCAGGACGGTTCCGGCCGCTACATACCCGTGGCCGGCGGTGCCGTCCTCGAGGTGCGGGTGACCGCTCCCGCCTACGACCCGGAGACCGGCGCACCCACCTACCCCGGCCGGGTGGCGCTCCCGCTGCCGGGCGTGGACCTCACGGGCTACCGCACCTTCCGTGACACGCGCTTCGCCGGCAGCTTCGAGGGGGAGACCCAGATCGGCCTCGGCGTCCGCGCCCGGCTGCCCTTCCGGGTGCTGCAGCTCGACGACCGCGTCATCGTGGACGTCGCCCACAGCTGGACGGCCACGAGCTGAGCCTCACGCTGAAGGAGGGGCGAGCCTCCGGCCGCTCCAGCCGGTCGCCGGCTCACCCCTCCACGCGGACGGCGCGGTGACACGTCCCGTCCTGCCCTCCCGTCCTGTCCCCGGAACCGGACCGACGGACGGGCGGTAGGCTGCGGACACGTGATAGCCGACAGGCGACACCGCAGACAGGGCGGACCGTCCGGAGCGTCCGGGCCGGCCGCGATTCCGCTGTACGGCTTCCAGCCCCCGGTCGGCACTCCGTACGGGCTCGAGGTGAGCACCGTCGAGGACTTCTTCGCCTGCCACGACGACTGGCCGTGGAACCCGCCCCGCCCGGGCCGTGCCACCTTCCACTACCTCATCGCCGTCACCGAGGGCGAGTTGCGGCACGACGTCGACCACGTCACACGGACCGTCTCGCCCGGCCAGTGGCTGTGGGTGAGGCCCGGACACGCGCAGTGCTGGCATCCTCCCGGCGACGCCCGTGGCACGTTCATCCTGTTCGAGCCGGATGTGCTGACCCCTGACACCGCCCGCCTGCTGGCCCCGCTCCTCGCGCACGAAGCCCCGCCTGTGCTGACGCCGCACCGCGAAGACGGCCCCTGGCTGGGGGAGACGGCCCTTCAGCTCCTGGACGAACACCGCGCGCTGGGGCGCCGCGGGCTCGACGTCCACCACGCCCTGCGGCGCAGCCTGCTCGAATCCCTCCTCCTGCGCCTCGCCAACTCCCCGGACATCGTCCCCGCGGACACGACGGCCGGGGCGGGCCGGGGTGACACCCACGCACGGTTCGTGGACGCCCTGGAGCTGCACTTCCGCGAGCTGCACCAAGCAGCGGACTACGCCGAGCTGCTCGGCTGTTCGGTCCGCACCCTCAGCCGCGCCGCCCGGGCCGCCACCGGCAAGGGGGCGCGTGAGCTGATCGACGAGCGGCGGCTGCTCGAAGCCCGGCGCCTGCTGGCAGGCCCCGGCTGGGACGCCCGGGCCGTGGCCGCCCACCTCGGTTTCACCGACCCCGCCAACTTCGGCCGCTTCTTCCGCGCGCACACCGGTCTCACGCCGGCCGCATTCGCGGCGGGCCAGGACCGTCCAGCTCCTCATCCGGCCGGCCGAGCGGGCGGTGCGAGCACCTCGCGCAGGTAGCGGCCGGTGACGCTGTCCGGGCTCTCGGCGATCTGCTCGGGTGTGCCGGTGGCGGTGACGCGTCCGCCGTGCACGCCGCCGCCGGGGCCGAGGTCGATCACCTGGTCGGCGTTGGCGATCATGTCGAGGTCGTGCTCGATGAAGACGACGGTGGCCCCGTTGTCGACCAGGCGCTGCAGGACGCCGAGGAGGACGCGGACGTCGAGCGGGTGCAGGCCGACGCTGGGTTCGTCCAGGACGAACAGGGCGTCGTGCTGGTCGCGGTAGAGTTCGGTGGCGAGCTTGAGCCGCTGCGCCTCGCCCCCGGACAGGGCGGGGGTGGCCTCGCCGAGGGTGAGGTAGCCCAGGCCCAGGTCGACGAGGGTCTGCAGACGGGAGCGGACCTTGGCCAGGTCGGCGGTGTGCTCGATGGCCTGCGTGACGGTGCGGGCCAGCAGCTGCGGCAGGGTGAGCCCGTCGTCCGCGTCGCCGCCGCGCGGCACGCGGCGGACGGTGTCGGCGTCGGGGGCGTAACGGGAGCCTTCGCAGTCGGGGCAGAGGATGTCGACGTCGGGCAGGAACTGCACGTCGAGTTCGATCTGGCCGGTGCCTTCGCAGGTGGGGCAGCGCAGGCTGCCGGTGTTGTAGGAGAAGTCCCCGGCCTTCAGGCCGCGTTCCTTCGCCGAGGGGGTGACGGCGTAGGCGCGGCGCAGGTCGTCCAGGACGCCGCTGTAGGTGGCCAGGGTGGAGCGGACGTTGATCCCGATGGGGGAGGCGTCGACGACGTTGACGCGGGTGATGCCCTCCGGGGTGATCTTCCGGACGTGCTCCGGGAGCGGCCGGCCCGCCGCGTGTGCTTCGAGTGCCGGGACCAGGCTCTCCAGGACGAGGGTGGTCTTGCCGGAGCCGGAGGCACCGGTGACGGCGGTGAGACGGCCGCGCGGAATGGTCAGGTCGAGGGCGTGGACGGTGTGCAGCGGCGCGGTGCGCAGACGGACGCGGCCCAGCTTGAACACGTCGTCCGCGTCGGGCCGGGGACGGACCAGGAGCTGCTCGCGGCCGGTGAGGAATCCGGCGATCAGGGACGCCTTGTCGCGTGCCACGTTCTTGAGGGTGCCCTCGGCGATGACGGTGCCGCCGTCGCCGCCGGAGCCGGGGCCGATCTCGATGAGGTGGTCGGCCTCGCGCAGGACCTGGACGTCGTGGTCGACGACGATCACCGAGTTGCCGTCCGCGAGCAGGCTGCGGATGACGCCGAGGAGCCCGTCGACGTTGGCGGGGTGCAGGCCGATCGAGGGCTCGTCCAGGACGTACAGCACGCCCGTGGTGCGGTTGCGGACCGCGCGGGACAGTGCGACGCGCTGCCGCTCCCCGGTGGACAGCGTGGACGAGGCCCGATCCAGGGTGAGGTAGCCCAGGCCGAGTTCGATGAGCCGCTGGGCGGTGGCGACCATCTGGGAGACGATGCTCTCGGCCATGGGGGCCATCGCCTTCGGGACGGTGGCGGGGATCGTCCGCACCCACGCGGTGACGTCGTCGAGTGTCTTGGCGGTGGCGTCGGCGAGGTCGGTGCCGTCGACGAGGCTGGAGCGGGCCTGCTCGTTCAGGCGGGTGCCGTGGCAGTCCGGGCAGGTCTGGACGGACAGGAACCGGTCGACGCGGTCGAGCCCCTTCTTCGTGGTGGCCTTCCGCAACGCCTCCTCGACCGCCTGGCGGGCGTTGCGGTAGCCGGCGTTCAGCTCGAAGAGCTTGCCGTTCTTGGCCGGGTACAGGATGACGCGCTTGACCGGCGGCCCCTCGAAGACGATCGCGCGTTCCTTCTTCGTCAGCTTCGCGAACGGCACGTCGGTGCGCACGCCGAGTTCGGCGGCCACCTTCGGCACGGCCGTGAGCCCGAACATCTGCCACGGCAGGACGGCGCCCTCGTCGATGGTGCGCGAGGGGTCGGGGACGAGGGCGGCCGCGTCGACCTCCCGCACGGTCCCGGTGCCCGCACAGCGGGGGCAGGCGCCGTCGCTGTTGAACGCGTACGACTCGGCGCTCGGCGGCCCGAACACCACCCCGCACTCGGGGCAGGTCAGCGGCAGGTCGAGGGCGACGTCCATGGTCGGTTCCAGGCGGTGCCCGTGGGGGCACCGGTGGTGTCCGAGCCGGGAGAAGATCAGGCGCAGGCTGTTGAGGAGTTCGGTGGAGGTCCCGAACGTGCTGCGCACCCCGGGGACGCCGGGCCGCTGGCGCAGCGCGAGCGCGGCCGGCACGTGCTCGACGCTGTCCACGGCCGCGTGCGCGGCCTGGGTGAGGCGGCGCCGGGTGTAGGTGGACAACGCTTCCAGGTAGCGGCGGGACCCTTCGGCGTACAGCACACCGAGGGCGAGCGAGGACTTGCCCGAGCCGGAGACGCCGGCGATCGCGACGAGCTTGCCGAGCGGCACCGTGACGTCGATGTCCTTCAGGTTGTGCACGCGCGCCCCGCGCACGGTGATCGCGTCCGGTGCGGACGCCGGCACGGAGCCCTTCGTCCCCTTCACGGGTTTGCCCACTGACTGGTCCTTTCGCTGCGGGTGGTGGTGCCCGGGGTGCTCCCCGGTCAGGAAGCGATCTTCTCGGTCACGGTCTGGGAGAAGGCCCAGTTGGAGTGCACGATGCGCCACCGGCCGTCGATGAGGCGGTAACCGTGGGTGGCGTTCCAGGCGCGCAGCTGCTTCTCCTGGCCGTTCTCGTCGAGGACGTAGGTGCGCAGCTTGTACGCCAGGACCGCCAAGTCGCCCTCGTCGCTGACGTGAACCTGCGGGTCGAGGTACTCGCTGCGCACGATGTGCGGGTCGGAGTAGAGGGAGTGGATCCATGCGACGACCTTGTCCCGGCCGACCAGGATGTTCTCGAGGATCGGGTCGAAGTAGCTGACCTCGTCCGCGAACGCGTCGAGGTATCCGGTGTTGTCGCCGGCGCTCCACCGCTCGTTGAAGGACTTCTCCAGTTCGATGACGGTCCTGCTGATTTCTTCCTTGTCGACGCCCATGGCGCCTCCTCTCGTGCGAGGACGAGTGTTTCTCAGTCGTCGAGAAGCACGACGTGCTTGCCCGGTGTCGTGCCGGCCTCGACGTCGGCCTGGGCGGCGCGAACCTGCTCCAGGCCGTGGTGGACCTTCGCGACCGGGGCTGTGAGCCGTCCGTCGGCGATGGCTCGCAGCTGGTGCCGGAACACCTCGGCGGGCAGGTCGCCGGCCTCGCCCGCGTAGGCGGTCAGCCGCACCCCGCCCGGGATCATGAACGGGGTGAAGTCGGGGATCGTCCACTGGCCCGCCAGGGCTCCGGTGAAGCAGACGGTGCCGTGGCGGCGGACCGTGCGGAGGGTGTCGGGGAGGACCGAGCAGCCCACCAGCTCCAGCGCGGCGTCGACGCCGTCCGGGACCAGCTCGCGCACCTGGTCGGCGACGGTGCCGTCGTCGACCAGCGGATGGTCGACGCCCACGGCCCGCAGCTCCGCGGCCCTCCCCGGGCTGCGGGTGGTGGACAGCACCGTGGCGCCCAGGTCCTTGGCGATCGTGGCCGCGCTCAGCCCGACCGTGGAGGTGCCGCCGCGGATCAGCAGCGTCTGTCCCGCCCTGAGGCCGAGGCCGGTGGTGAGGGAGCCGTACGCGGTCTGGAACATCTCCGGCAGCGCACCGGCCACCTCCCACGGCAGGTCGGTCTCGAACGGGATGACCTGCCGAGCCGGGACGGTCACGTACTGCGCGTACGAGCCGTCGAAGGACCGGCCCATGCCGCCCATCATGGTCGCCACCTGCTGCCCCGGCCGCAGCCCGCTGGCCTCGTCGGCCCGGTCGACGACACCGACGCCCTCGATGCCGGGGATGCGCGGGTAGGTCACGTCCGGGTCCGACTCGCCCTTGCGCGTGGTGACTTCGGACTCGTTGACGCCGAACGCCTTGACCTTGATCCGCACCCAGCCCGGCTGAGGGTCGGGCACCGGCACTTCCCTGATCTCCAGGGCGTCGAGGCCGCCGGGCCGAGCGACGACGACCGCCCGCATCGTGGCGGGCGTGAGGCCCGCAGCGTTGTCTGGCTGATCCATGCTGAACTCCTCGCCGTGTCCACCCGCCGCCGCCCGCAGGGCCCGGCCCGCGCATGCGTCGGCGCACGGCGTGACCTGCTGGTTTCCTGCGGTTGCCCATCCATGATGAGGTCGCTTCCGGCCCGCCGGCCCGTCACGGGCAGACAGCCGATGGTCACCGTCGGACACCAGCACTCCGTGCGTTGTGCGCAGGCATAGGGTGCTCCGGTGAGCAGCGAGAACCAGTACGCCGACCGATTCCTCGGCGAGTTCCGGGAACTCGAGCACGGCCGCACCGACGGCCCCTCACTGAGGGACTGCGTCCGAAGCGAGGGCGAATCCCATGAGGCGGACCTCGTTCGCTACCTGCGCGCCGGCTCGGTGCCGGCCGCGACCACCGCACGCGTCCACGACGTCCTCAGCCCGGGGAACGAGCTGATCGGCGGGCTGCATCTCCTCACCGACGGTGAGTGGTTCTGGTACTCGGACCTGGCGCACTACGTCGAGCGCTACCACGTTCCCCTGGACGCCCGATTCGTCGACCATGCACGGACCCGTGGCTGGACACCGCCTCAGCTGACCGACGCCGAACTCGTCCGTCTCGCCGACGCCTTCCTCCCCGACGACGGCTCCGCGTCCGTTGTCACCGACGGCGCGCATTAGAACAGGCGCTGGCCACGTCCTTCGGACAGGCGACCAGAGGGGTCGCCGAGTGGTGGTGCGGATTCAGCGAGTCGGGCGCACGCCGAATCCATGAGCGGAAACAAGCCGCCCTCCGGACCGCCGCGTGGACTGCAGTGGGGCCAGACACCTGAACCTCAGAGGCTGTCGCGCAGAGCGGTCATGACCCACCTCGCCGCGGCGCTTGGTGGTGTGTTCATCGGGGTGATGATCGGCATCATCGGCTCGGGCGCCCGTGAGAACGACAGCCCGAATTCCGTCCGGACTGAAACGGCCCTGCCGTCAGTGGTTGAGCAGAACGAGAAAGGGGGGACCAAGTCCCCCGACCGACCACAAACACAGCAGTCAGCGGGGATCCCTGGTGAAACCCTGGAAGAAGATCGGCCAGTACCGCAACCGTAGATCGTCAGCCGCTCTGGCGGGCACCGCGTTCAGCGACGTAACCGCCCCGCCTCCGCCAGTGCCCGGGCGGCTGCGCCGGCCAGGCGAGGCCGGTTGCGGACGAAGCGGCGGGCGGCGCGGGCGGGTTCCCGGCCGAGCCAGTGGGCGGTTCCGCCGGGCACCGGACGTATCACCGCGCCCTCGTACACCCGTAGATCGCGGGTCTTCAGCGTCTCCTTGTAGCGGGCCGGGCCGCTGCCCAGGTCGACCGTCTCGATCCCGTGGGCCGCCGCGGCCTCCAGCATTTTCACCTGCAACAGGAGACCGGGGGAGTACTTGCCGTACGCGCGGTCGTACGCCGGGAACCACCAGGACAGCACCGTGCGCGAACGCAGTCCGAAGTGCGCGGCCACCGGCCGGTCCGCGGCGTACAGCACGGACAGCACCCCGCGGCACTCGGGCTCCTCGCTCTCCCCGAGCAGGCCCACCAGCCGTGTGATCCACTCCTGTGCGAACCGGTCGCGCCGGCCGGTCCGCCGGTACTGCGCCGACTTCCAGTCCATCAGCGCCCGCAGGGCGGCGGGGTCGTCGGCGTCGTACACGAACCGCACCTCGCCGACCTGCCGGGCCAGCCTGCGCTCCTTGGCCAGGGTCTGTCTGAGGAAGCTCGGCGACTTCGCCCGCAGCCGCCGCGCGTACCGCTCGAACCCCTCGGCGAGGTCGACCACCGGTGAGGCGAGTTCCTCGGCCGCGTGCGGCACGAACAGCCCCTGCCCGGCTTCCAGGTTGTCGAACTCCCAGGACGACAACGCGCAGGACCGCAGCAGCCTGCGGGCGTCGAGCCGGATCCCGGGGCGTAACACGGCCCCCTGACTGTCCGACACCCCGAGCCCGATGGCCCGGCCCTGCCCCAGGGGCCCTCTCTCGTACGGGAAGAACCCGACCGGTGAGCCGTCGTCCTGCAGCACCGCGACCCTGGCTCCCGGCCTGACCCGCGCCACCGCCCTCGTGAACGCCGGGTCGAGAAAGGGGTTCGCCGGGGCTCCGGACTCCGTCCGTATCTCCCGCCACATCTTCTGGTCGTTCGGGCTCAGTTCGTCCGGCCTCAGAACGAGAACGCGCTTTCCAGGCAAGTCTGCCTCCTGTGTCATCGGCATGGGGACACACGAAGGGCCGAACATCACCGCGTACCGGCACCAGGCAGTACTCGGGCCGCACGGCGCGGGCCCCGATCGGTACTGCCGCTCCTCAGCAGCGGAACGTCTGCAACTCGACGGCGTTCCGGGCGGCCCCGGCCACCCCCGGACGCCTGGCCGCCCCCGCCCCGCGGAGGTCCGTACCGCCGCGGTCCACTGCGGTCGCCCCGGCCGTCACGGAACCCGCCCCGGCCGTAACGGAGTTCGCCCCGGCCGCTCCGGCGGTCGTCCGGGGCGTCCGTGCCACCGGCCGCCGGGCGGACGGCTCCTCCTCGCACGGACAGGGCTCCCCGGCCGCCTCGGCCTCGGCGCCCCAGGCCGTGACCGGCTCGGCGTCCGAGACTGTGACGGGCTCGGCGCCCCAGGCCATGACCGGCTCGGCGTCCGAGGCCCTGATCGTCGCGGTGGCCGAGGCCGTGACCGCGCCCTGCGTCGCGCGCCCGCTGTGCGTGAACGCCGGGGCCTCGAGATGCAGCACCAGCAGACAGGCCACCAAGCCCATCACCGCTGCCCATCGTCGCCGCACCATCAGACCCCTGACCTGTGTCCCGGCGGGGGAGTACGAAAGGGATTTCGAGCCCCAGGGGCCGGCACCGGACCTGCCCCCCGACACGGCCGGCCGCGTCTTCCAGTAGGCCGAGCCCGTCCCGCCCCGTCAACCCCTGGTGAGGCGATTGGCCCCACTCGGCCGATTGCCGCCGGAAGGGCGTCGGAAAGCACTGTCGGCACAGTGGCCGTCAGTCGCCCACGCTCAGCACCTCGTCGGGCTTCGGCGGCCGGATGTCGAGGGGCTCGTCGAAGCCGCTGAACGAGGTGGTCGTGTGCTGGGCGCCGCTCTTGTAGACCGTCTTCAGGAGGTACGGCTTGCCCTCGTCGGCGACGTAGAAGGTGTACGTCCCTTCCTTGTCCGCCTTGTCGGTCACGATCAGCTCGACGGCCTCGGTGCCCCCGACGCGGGTGGAGCCGCCCTTCCTCGCGGTGCCGAACGAGTCGAACGGCCGCTCGCAGGAGGTGAGTCCGTCACCGGTGCTGGCCGGGTCCACCGGCGTCTTCACCCACAGCTTCTGCTCGCCGGTGAGGCCCGGGTTGTTCTTCCACTTCTGGAGGTAGGCCCGGTTCGGGCGGACGTAGTCGGTCGTGCCCAGCCGGATCTGCTCCAGGGCACCGCCTCCGGCCCAGGTCGTCCTGGACCGGCACCGGCTGTCGAGGTCGGTGACGAGGTGGCTGGTGACCGTACCTCCGCGCGTGGTGCGGTTGGTGATGTCGACGGTGACGGAGTCCAGCTTCCGCATCGTCGCGTTGGCCTCGTCGAGGATGTCGCCGGCGGATCTGTCCTCCCCGCCGCCTGCACCACATCCCGTCAGGACAGCGCCCGCCAGCAGGCACAGCGCGGTCGTCGTCACGGTAGCCATGGCCCGCACGGAGCCCCCCTGTTGTTCGTGTCGGCCGATGATCAGCAAGGGAGCCTACCCGGCCACCGCCCGGCCGGCCGGGGCCGGCGGACCGGGCGGTGGCCGGAGTGCCCCGGCGCGCGGAACCCGCGCTCGCGGGCCGCGTACGCTACCGGTGGCTCCGCCCCGGGGGATCCGCACGTCTGACGTGCTCGCCGGCCGGGGAGCCATCTGGAACGGCGGTGGCCGAGCCGGTCCGTCGGCGGGCACCATGGGCACGGCCGGGCGCGGTCTCCGGGATCCGCCCGCGCCGGCCCCCGAGCGGAGGGACGAGATGGGATCGGCGATGAGCGAGTGGTACCACCACCGGCAGAGATGGGCGGCCAGGGGAGCCCTGGCCGCAGCGGCTTCGGCCGCGTTGCTGCCTCTCGTCGCCGGCGGTCTGACAGGGCTGCTGCTGCTCGTGGCCGCCCTGGCGGGGCTGGCCCTGACGGCGGCCGCGCTCTGGTGGGTGCTGTCCCGGCGCGGACCGGCCCGCCTGGCGGCGGCCGCGCTGGCCGTCGCCGCGCCCGTCGGCCTCATCACCCTCTTCGCGACCGCGAACCTGCTCTGGGTGGTCTTCGTGTCGCTGCTGCTGTGGTGCGCGGCGGTCTGGAGCGGCCGCTACGCCCTGCGCAGCACCGGTCTGCGTCCGGTCCGGGTGAAGGAGTACCGCACGCCACCGCCGCAGCGCCCCTTCCTCCTGCTCAACCCGCGCTCCGGCGGCGGCAAGGTCGGGAAGTTCGCCCTGCGGGAGAAGGCCGAGGCGCTGGGTGCCCGGGTCGTCCTGCTCGACCCGGAGCAGCACCAGGACGTCACCGCCCTCGCCAGGACCGCGGTGGCCGACGGAGCCGATCTCCTGGGCGTCGCGGGCGGCGACGGCACCCAGGCCCTGGTCGCCGCCGTCGCGGCGGAACACGGGCTGCCGTTCCTCGTCATCGCGGCCGGCACGCGCAACCACTTCGCCATGGACCTGGGGCTGGACCGGGACGACCCGTCCCGGTGCCTCGACGCCCTCACCGACGGCGTCGAGCTCCGCGTCGACCTCGGCTTCGCCGACGACCGTCCGTTCGTGAACAACGCCTCGTTCGGCGTCTACGGGGCCGTCGTCCAGAGCCCCGGCTACCGCGAGGACAAGGTGGGCGCGGCGCTGGAGCGGCTGCCCGAGCTGCTCACCCGGCAGAGCGGCCCGCGGCTGACCGCGAGCGCCGACGGCACGACCATCGCCGACCCGCAGGCCGTCCTGGTGAGCAACAACCCCTACCGCATGGACGATCCGTTCGGCTTCGGCCGGCGCGAGCGGCTCAACTCCGGCAGGCTCGGCGTGCTCGCCGTCCGCGTGGACAGCGCCGTCGAAGCGGCCGAACTCCTGCTGTCCCCGCGCCCGGAAGGGCTCACCGTACTGACCGCGCAGCACGTCGTCGTGCAGGCCGACGCACCGCACCTGGAGGTGGGCCTCGACGGCGAGGCTCTCACCCTGCCCGCTCCCGTCCACTGCCGTATCGCGCGCCGGGCCCTGCGCGTCCGGGTGCCTCGCGACCGGCCCGGGGTCCCCGAGGCGCCACCGCGCCTGGACTGGCGCCGGCTGCGGAAACTGGCGGCCGCTGTGAGCCGGACCGCCGCGCCCTCGCGCTCCTGGCGTACCTGAGCACCGGGCACGAGGCCCCCTGCCGTTCCGGCCAGGGGGCCTAGGCTCGCCTTTTGAGGCCTGGGCCCCCAGCCGACTCCGTCCGGCCGTGGGCTACGCGCCCTTCGGCCCCGCCTGCTGCACCACCTCGAAGGACCACAGGGTCGAGTCGCTCGCCGCGGGCCTGGGCCGCTCGCCGCCCTCGCCGCCGCCCTGGTGCGCGGCCTTCATCGGTCCTTCCATCCACGCCTGGAACGATTCCTCGTCCCGCCACCGGGTGTAGACGAGGTACGTGTCGGTGCCCTCCACCGGGCGGAGGAGCTCGAACCACTCGAACCCGTCGGAGCTCTCGACGGTGTGCGCGCGGGAGGCGAAGCGCTTCTCCAGCGTCTCGCGCTGCTCGGCGGGCACGGTCAGCACATTGATCTTGACTACGCTCATGGCCCCATCTTGCCCGACGGCACGTCTGCACCGGCTAAGGGCCCCGCGTCCCGCATAGGTTTTGAACACGTTCAAATATGGGCTATGGTCGCTCCCACACGTCGAGGGGGAGACCTTCATGAAGATCGTGATTCCCGGCGGGACCGGGCAGGTCGGCACCGTGCTGAAGCGCGCGCTGAGTGCGGCGGGGCATGACGTCGTGGTGCTCAGCCGGCACCCGGCGGGCCCGGGCGAGGTGCACTGGGACGGTGCGACGCCGGGCCCGTGGACGAAGGAGGTCGACGGCAGCGACGTCGTCGTCAACCTGGCGGGCCGCAGCGTGAACTGCCGTTACACCCCCGACAACCTGCGGGAGATGATGGACTCGCGGGTCCACTCCGCCCGGGCCGTGGGCGAGGCGATCGCCGCAGCCGCCCGGCCGCCCCGCGTCTGGCTGCAGATGAGCACCGCGACCGTCTACGCCCACCGCTTCGACGCGCCCCACGACGAGGCCACCGGAGTGATCGGCGGGACCGAGCCGGGCGCCCCCGGCTACTGGGCCTACAGCGTCGAGATCGCCAAGGCCTGGGAGCGCGCGCAGGAGGTGGCCGACACCCCGCACACCCGGAAGGTGGCGCTGCGCGCCGCCATGGTGATGAGCCCGGACCGGGGCGGCGTCTTCGACGTCCTGCTGCGGCTGGCCCGGCTCGGCCTCGGCGGCCCGGTCGCGGGAGGCGCCCAGTACGTCTCCTGGATCCACGACCAGGACTTCGTCCGGGCGATCGAGTTCCTCGTCGCCCGGGACGACATCGACGGCCCGGTCAACCTCGCCGCTCCCGGGCCCCTCCCGCAGCGCGCCTTCATGCGCACCCTGCGCGCCGCGTGGGGTGTCCCGGTGGGGCTTCCCGCCACGCGATGGATGGCCGAGCTGGGTGCCTTCGTCCTGCGCTCGGACACCGAACTGCTGCTCAAGAGCCGCCGTGTCGTCCCCGGCCGCCTCCTCGAAGCGGGCTTCACCTTCGACCGTCCCGCCTGGCCGGAGGCCGCGGACGACCTCGTGCGGCGGCTGCGCGGCGGGCGCGTGTAGCTGAGGCGCGGCGCGTCAGGTGCGGGACGGGCCCGCCTCAAGGGTGCGCCATGGGCCCGCGTCAGGTGCGTGGGATGGGCCCGCGTCAGGTGTGCGGGACGGGCTCACGGCAGAGCTGCGGGGTGGGCCCGCGTCAGCTCTGTCCCTCGCCCCGCTTACCCTGCTTGCCCTGCTCCACGGCCTTGCCGGTCATGTCGGTGACCTGCCCGGCCGGCGGCGCGTCCGCCTCCACCTCGGTGCCGAAGTCGGTGAACTCCATGAGCGTGCGCACCGTGACCTTCTGCGGCGAGGACGAGGCGTCGGCGGAGGACCGCTGCGTCGCCGCGGCCGGCGCGCTGAGGGTCATGTCGAACTGCTGCCGGCGCATCCGGCCCTGCTCGTCGAGCCACACGTCCATCGGCAGCGTCGGGCCGACCTGGCGGCGCAGGGCGTCGCCGTCGGGAAGGTCGGCGACGTCGACCGAGACGCGGTAGTGCGTGGTCTCGACCCCGTCGATCGTCTCCGTGCCCTTCTGGGTCACGTCCTTGTCGGTGATCGCCCTGGCCAACTTCGCGGAGCGGGCGGGGTCGTTCACGGGCTGGTCGCCGGAGCCCTGCTGTGCGGCGACCTTCCCCAGGTCGATCTTGATCCACGGCTTGCCGCCCGGCGCCTGCCCCTTCGGCATCTTCTGGTACAGGACCTGGTCGACCACACGCTGTTCGATCCGCTGCCCGCGTGCCGTGACCGTCATGACGCTGTCGCCGTCGTCCAGGTCCACGGCGCCCTGCCCGTTCGCGGTCATCGACGCGCCCTGTGCCGAGGTCTGCACCCGCAGCTTCACCCGGGCGGTGTCCTCCTCGGCCGTCCTGTCGTAGGCCGAGCGCACCGCTCGCGTGCCCTGCTCCTGAGTGTCGCCCCGCGCCGAGGAACCCGGCGCGGCGTCACCCGTGCCGTCCTCGTCGCCGCAGCCGACCAGCACCGTTCCCGCCAGGACACCGGCGACACCTAAGGCACAGACCTTCCTGCCGTTGCCTGCCCTGCCCATCGAACCAGCTCCTCTCAGGTGTGTGTGATGCGACCCAAGTGCCCATACCGGTCATGAACACACGCACCGGATCGAGGAGTTGGGGGCCGGGCCCGCCCTGGGGCGGGTGGTGCGGTCCCGTCAGCGGCGGCCGCGGAGCTTGCCGAGCAGACGCTGGGCCTGGGCCCGCTTGCGGGGGTCGGCCGCCGCCCGCCGTGCCTGCTCCACCGCACGCCGCCCCTGCGGACTCCGTGCGAACTGCTTGATGCGATCCAGCATTCCGGCCATCACATACCTTCCTTCGCGTTCTGACGTCGCCTTGCTGTAGCTCGCCTACCCCCGCGACGACCTGCTCAGGCACCCGCCCGCCCGGTCGGCGCGCGACCGAACGTGTTTGCCGCCGAAGTCAGGGGCAAGTCGGTGTTCCATGACTGAAGAGAACAAGCGCGCGAATCAGAAGCCGACCACCATACGGGCGACGGAGTCCAAGGCCCGCCGTACGGCGGACAAGGCGACCGCGCCGGCGTCCCGCGCCGCCAAGCAGGCGGCGGGCAAGGCCGGTGAGGCGGCGTCAGCGGCCACGTCCGGCGCCGAACGCTCGGCCGAGACGGCGAAGGCTGCCGCGCAGACCGCGGCCCGCGGTGTCGAGGCCGGCCGCCAGGCGGTCGTCGCCGCGTCGGGCCAGGTTGCGTCCACGGCCAGGACGGCCTGGACGGTCATCGCCCAGCGCAAGCTCGTCGCCGCGGGCGTCGGAGCCGGCCTCACGGCCCTGAGCGCCGCCTCGTACGCCGTGGGCCGCCGCGCGGAACGCGGCACGCACGGCCCGCTCACCCGGATCACCGGCGGGCGGATCTGACCACGGCCGGCACGCCCGGCGTGCCGGCCACGAGGGGAGCAGGCGGCGCGGCGCATCACCGCATCCACGGTGGTCCGTAGCGCCGCCCTCTCGCGTCTCACCGCCGCCGCGTCCGGGGCCCGGCGCACACATCCGGCCGCCCCCGGGGCGCCCCCCTCGCGCGTCACGGCTGTGACGAGGAAGGATGAGACCGCACACGAAGGATCAACCCATGCGGAGGAGCGGGCCCATGCAGCACGAGCGAGCGGGCAGTCCGGCCGGTCCCGGAGATCTCGTCGACGTCGCCCGGCTGGTCACCGCGTACTACGCGCTCCACCCCGACCCGGACGACCCGGGGCAGCGCGTGGCGTTCGGGACCTCCGGACACCGCGGATCGTCGCTGGCGAGCGCGTTCAACGACGACCACATCGCCGCGACCAGCCAGGCCATCTGCGAGTACCGAGCCGACCAGGGCACCGACGGCCCCCTCTTCCTGGGCGCCGACACGCACGCCCTGTCGGAGCCCGCGCGGGTCACCGCCCTGGAGGTGTTCGCCGCCAACGACGTGACGGTGCTGATCGACCAGGCGGACGGCTACACGCCGACCCCGGCCGTCTCGCACGCCATCCTCGCCCACAACCGCGGCCGCACCACCGGCCTCGCGGACGGCGTCGTGGTCACGCCCTCCCACAACCCGCCCGCCGACGGCGGGTTCAAGTACAACCCGCCCAGCGGCGGCCCCGCCGCATCCGACGCGACGTCCTGGATCCAGGACCGGGCCAACGAGATCATCCGGGGCGGCCTGAAGGACGTCCGCCGCGTCCCGTACGCCCGGGCCCTGGCCGCCGCCACCACGAGCCGCTACGACTTCCTGGGCACCTACGTCGCCGACCTGCCCGCCGTGCTCGACCTGGACGCCATCCGCGAGGCCGGGGTGCGCATCGGGGCCGATCCGCTGGGCGGCGCGTCCGTCGCCTACTGGGGCCGTATCGCCGAGCAGCACGGCATCGACCTCACCGTGGTCAACCCGCACACCGACCCCACCTGGCGGTTCATGACGCTGGACTGGGACGGCAAGATCCGCATGGACTGCTCGTCGCCGTACGCGATGGCCTCGCTCATCGAGCAGCGCGACCGCTTCCGCATCGCCACCGGCAACGACGCCGACGCCGACCGGCACGGCATCGTCACCCCGGACGCCGGGCTGATGAACCCCAACCACTACCTCGCCGTCGCCATCTCCTACCTGTACGCCCACCGCGACAGCTGGCCGGCCGGCACCGGCGTCGGCAAGACCCTGGTCTCCTCCGCCATGATCGACCGGGTCGCCGCCGACCTGGGCCGCGAGCTGGTGGAGGTGCCCGTCGGGTTCAAGTGGTTCGTCGACGGGCTCGTCGGCGGCACCATCGGCTTCGGCGGCGAGGAGTCGGCCGGGGCGTCCTTCCTGCGCCGGGACGGCTCCGTGTGGACCACCGACAAGGACGGCATCATCCTGGCGCTGCTCGCCTCCGAGATCACGGCGGTCACCGGCAAGACCCCCTCGGAGCACTACGCCACGCTGACCGCCCGCTTCGGCGAGCCGGCCTACGCCCGGATCGACGCCCCGGCGACCCGCGAGGAGAAGGCCCTGCTCGGCAGGCTCTCCCCGGCACAGGTCAGCGCGGACACGCTGGCCGGCGACGCGGTCACCGCGGTGCTCACCGAGGCACCCGGAAACGGCGCGGCCATCGGCGGCATCAAGGTGACCACCGACAGCGCCTGGTTCGCGGCCCGCCCCTCGGGCACCGAGGACGTCTACAAGATCTACGCCGAGTCGTTCCGCGGCCCCGACCACCTGCGCCGGGTGCAGGAGGAGGCCAAGTCCGTGGTGCTGGCGGCACTGTCCGGCTGAGCACCGGCACGGCACGGCCCGGGCCACGCCATCGCGGCCCGGGCCGTGCGGAGTTCAGCCGCGCAGGCTGCGGGCGGGCAGGACGACATGGGCCGCCGACGTGAGCACGTCCTCGTCGGAGGTGAAGGCGGCCAGCGTCTCGACGTCGTCGGGTTCGGCACCCTCCGGCCACGGGCGGGTGGCGAAGATGAGGTAGGCGTACCCGAGTTCGCCCACGGCCTTCAGCCAGGTCTCCGGCGGGACGAACTGGGACGTGAGGTGCCGCACGGTGAGGACGGCCGACCCGGGCACGACGAGCAGGCCGATCGGCAGGCTCGGCCGCTGGACCGCGTGGACGAGGCCCTCGCCCGGGGGGAGCCCGGCGCCGCGCAGCAACCGCTCGATGGCCGCCGACGTCGCCTCCCGGCCGTTCGCGCCGTCTCCGAGTGAGCAGGCCAGAAGGTAGGGAACGTCCCCGTCGGGGGTCGTGCCCCGCCAGGACAGGACGACCAGGGAGCCCAGGTCGTCGGTGTGCACGGACTGCGTTTCGGGTGAGATCGAGGTCACCGCGGCACCGTACCGGCGCGCCGGAACGCGGCCGGCCCGCTGTCACCCGAGTGGACCACGCTCCGCCGGGCGCTCCACACGAACGAGGGGCGCGGGTACCGGCTCGCACCGGCGGATCGGGATACAGGACACTGGTAGTGGCGACAACAGCTCGGAACCCGCCGGCGGTGTGTCGTCGGGGTCCGACCCGGGGAAGGACCGATCACGTGATCATCTTTGGCACCAAGGGCTACCTGTACCAACTGGCGATACTGACGCTGGTGTGCGGCCAGTGCGGCAACCCCGCCGCGCACACCCTGAGGAAGCGCGTCACGAAGTTCACGCTGTTCTTCGTGCCGCTGTTCCCGGTCTCCACGTCGTACCGCACCCAGTGCACCTTCTGCGGCGCGGAACAGAAGGTGACCAAGGAGCAGGCCGAGCAGCTCCAGGCACAGGACGCGGGCGCCCAGGGCGGCGGCCAGGCGTACGGGCAGCCGCAGCAGCAGCACCGGTTCTGAGCCGGGCGGAGACACCTCGGGGCCGAGGAGGTGCTCAGCCGGCCGTGAGCACCTCGTCCGCCAGACCCAGGTGATGCCGGAAGGCGTCCCGCCCCCGGTCCGTCAACCGGACGACGCGTGAACCATCGCCGTGCACCAGCCAGGACGCATCCAGCGCGCGGTGGAACACGGCGGCGGCCACCGCCCCCGCCAGGTGCGGGCGCCCCTCCGTCCAGTCCATGCAGGTCCGCACATGCGGCCGGCCCGCTGCCGCGACCCCCTCGCCCGCGACGCCGAGGTCCGTCAGCCAGGCACCGCCGGACGCGGTGAGCGCCGGGCCGGACTCCCAGGACAACAGCCCGCGCGCGGTCATGCCGTCGGTGATCGCCACGGCCAGGGAGCCGCCGAGGTGGTCGTAGCAGACGCGGGCGAAGCCCACGGCCCGGTGGCGGCGGGCGGCCGTGAGCGAACGGACCGGGACGAGCCGGCGCGGCGCCCGGGCCGCCAGTGCCTCGATCATCTCCGCGACGCCGGGGTCCGCCAGGCGCACATAGCGGTGCCGCCCCTTGCGCTCCTGTGTCAGCAGTCCGCCGTCCACCAGCCGGTTGAGGTGGCTCGTGGCCGTGGACGGGGCGACGCCGGCGAGGGCGGCCACCTCCGACGCCGTCCAGGCACGGCCGTCGAGCAGGGCGAGACAGATCCCGGCGCGCGTACGGTCGGCCAGCAGCGCGCCCAGGGCGGCGATATCCGGTTCTTCGGCGTGGACGTCAGGGCTGGTCACCGCCCCATTGTCGCCGGGCGACACTTCGACGGCGGGCGAAACGTCCCGCCCGTAGCGTCCTGGGCATGACGAACGACACCCACCTGGTGATTGAGCCGAGCATCCTCTACTTCGGAACCCCCGTGGTCCTGCTGGCCACCGAGAACGCCGACGGCAGCTGCAATCTCGCCCCGATCTCCTCCGCCTGGGCCCTGGGGCAGCACATCGTCCTGGGGCTCGGCAGCGAGAGCCAGACCGTGCGCAACCTCGCCGAGCGCCCGGAACTCGTGGTCAACGTCGCCTCGCCGGAGCTGTGGGAGCACGTGGAACGCCTGGCGCCGCTCACCGGCGCGAGTCCGGTGCCGGAGGCCAAGCGGGCGGTGTACCGCCACGAGCGGGACAAGTTCGGCGCGGCCGGGCTCACCCCGGCCGCGTCCGACCTCGTGCGGCCGCCGCGCGTCGCCGAGTGCGCCCTGCAGTTGGAGGCCAGGGCCCGCGAGCTGACGCCGGGCGGCGCCGGCCTCTTCTTCAGCGTCGAGTGCGAGGTTCTGCGCGTCCACGCCGCCGAACGCGTCGTCGTACCCGGCACGCACCACATCGACCCGGCCTTGTGGAGTCCCCTCATCTACAACTTCCGGCATTATCACGGCCTGGCTCCCGAACTCGGCCACGGGTTCCGCTCGGAGACGGCGAGGACCCCGGCCTCGGCCGCCTGACCGGTGCCGGGGGCGGTGGGCTCGCCCCGTACCGCCCAGGGCGGTCATCCCAGCCGCTGCGGCCGTCGGCTCACCGGTCGCTGCCCGGCCTCCGGACCGTCGGCCTCCCAACCACGACCCCGACGAAGACGCCCGGCGCCCTCCCCCCGGCCGCGGCGGCGACGAAGACCGCGCACGTGAGCAGCCGGAAGGGCACGGTCCAGCGGAAGAAGGCCCGCCAGTCGGCCGGCGCCGCCGGCACGCACGCCGAAGCCCGTGCCCGGCGAGGCACTGATCGGATCGCATGTGGCAACCGCGGCATGCCGGGTACTCGTCGCATCGGGCCCGGACCTGTGTGTGGGCCGATGGGCCTCCTGCAGTCGATCAGGGAAAACGGAGGCATTCAGATGAGCACCGTCAAGGAAACCGTGGAAGTAGAGGTCCCGCTGCACACCGCCTACAACCAGTGGACGCAGTTCGAGGATTTCCCGAACTTCATGGAAGGCGTCGAGGAGGTCAGGCAGCTCGACGACCGCCACAACCACTGGACCACCAAGATCGGCGGAGTACGGCGCGAATTCGACACGGAGATCGTCGACCAGCTCCCCGACGAGCGGGTCACGTGGCGCACGACCAGCGGAGACACCAACCAGAGGGGCTCCGTCCGCTTCGAGCGCGTGGATGACACCCACACCAGGGTGGAGCTCGTGATGGACGTCGAGCCCAGCGGAGCGGCGGAGAAGGCCGCGGACATGATCGGCACGATCGACCGGCGGGTCAAGGGCGACATGAAGCGCTTCAAGCAGTACATCGAGGAGCGCGGAACCGAGTCCGGCGCCTGGCGCGGACGCATCCAGCCGGGCGGCGGCACCGGCCCCGGCCCCGCCCTCTGATCAACCCCGCTCTCCGTCCCGGACCCGGCCCCCAGCGTGGAGGCCGGGTTCTCTCATGCCCGCGTGTGCCTCACGCGGAGAGCGTGTGACGTTTCGGCCATCGTCATGACATGCACCTGTCCCTATCGGTCTCCCGGTGGCACGCTGCCCTCTGGCTGTCCGCAGCGACACCCCTGCCTGACCGGGCGGAGGGACCCTCCGCCCGGCCCCCACAGCAGAAGGAGACCGCGTGATAGGCAGACCCCGTAGCCTCCGTTCGTCCGGCCCCGGCGCGCCCGTTCGCCGCACCCTCCTCGGCGCGCTCGCCGGCATCGCCGCGATGCTGGCGACCGGCGTCACCGCCGCACCGGCGAGCGCCGCCCCCGAACCGGGAACGACGGCACTCACGGCGCAGGAGCGCGCCCGCGCCTTCTGGACCCCTGAGCGGATGCGCGAGGCCACCCCGCTCGACGTCCTGTCCGTCGACCGCTCCGACGTGCCGCCGGCGACGCCGCGCAAGGGCAAGGCGACCGTCATCGCCCCCAGCGCCTCCGCCTCCGCCGTGGGGCCCCTGGCCATTCCCCACAGCGGCGGGCCCTGGTCCGGCGGGGGAGCGGTGGTCAAGACCGCGGGCCGGGTGTTCTTCACCTTCCAGGGGCGCACCGCCTCCTGCTCCGGCAACGCCGTCACCAGCGCCAACAAGTCCACCGTGCTCACCGCGGGGCACTGCGTGAAGATGGAGGGGGCCTGGCACACCAACTGGGTGTTCGTGCCCGGCTACCACGACGGGCAGGCCCCGTACGGCACCTGGACGGCGTCCAAGACCCTGTCCACGCCGCAGTGGACGGCCAGTGAGGACATCAACTACGACATCGGCGCGGCCGTGGTCGCCCCGCTCGACGGGAAAAGGCTGACCGACGTCGTCGGCGGCCAGGGGCTCGCCTTCAACACCGGCTACAACAAGGCCATGTACGCCTTCGGCTTCCCGGCCGCGGCACCGTACGACGGCTCGAAGTTCATCTACTGCAGCGGCACCACCTACCGGGACTTCCTGCTGTCCAGCGACCACGGTATGACCTGCAACATGACCGGCGGTTCCAGCGGGGGCCCGTGGTTCACGCAGTTCGACGAGGCCACCGGGACCGGCCTGCAGTCCTCGGTGAACAGCTTCAAGTACAACTTCCTGCCGAACGCCATGTACGGCCCGTACTTCGGCGCCGACGCGCAGAACCTGTACCAGAGCGCCCAGTCGTCCTGACCCACCGCCCCAACGGGAGCCGGGTCCTGCGCCGCACCCCGGCGGAGGACCCGGCTCCCGGCGTTCCACGTGATCCGCGATGATCCGCAATGATCCGCGGCGACGATAAACCCGTTGCGCTGACCAGCGGTTACGGCAGAATGCCGGGCATGATCGGCCATCGGATCACCTATCGCACGGCGGACGGCAGACGCGTCCCCGGAACCTGGCGCCACGCCTTCATCCGCAACGGCGACTACTTCCTCACCGACCTGTTCATCTACGCGGATGGGCTGATCGACTGCTGGGGCCTGGTCACCCTCGAGGAGTTCGAGGAGAAGCTGCGGTGCGGCTGGGTCGCCACCCGGCTCCCGGACGGCGCCCGGGTCTCCGCGCACGAGCTGGCGGTGTGGAAGTTCAGCGAGCCACGCACCTGGCTCACCCCCGAGCTGCTGCTCGCCGAGATCCGCGACACCATCGACCAGCTCAACGGACGCCCGGACTCCACGGACCGCTGCCTGGCCGCCGTCGATGTGTTCCTCACCGACCGGACCGAGGAGAACCGGGCCGCGGCCCGCGCCGCCTACCTCGCCATCCCGGAGACCCAGCGCCACTACGCCCTCGGGGACATGGACCGCAAGGACGGACCGCTGCAGGTCCTGGTGACCGGGCCCGGTGGAGTCCTGGAGGCCCTGCCCGACGAACCGGTCACGCAGGAGGAGTACGACGAAGCGGTGGCCTACTTCGAGGACCGGGCCAAGTGGATCGCCGAACGGCCCTCACGCGTCCCGTCCGACGGCCCCGCCACACCCACGACCCCGGCGATCCACCTCTACCAGAGCTACCCCCTCAGGCCCTCGGACGACCCGGGCACCGAGGTCCTGCGCAACGAGTTCCCCGCGCCCCTGCTGATCGACGGCGACACCTACCCCACGGTCACGCACGCGTACTGGGCGCTGTCCACCGCCGATCCCGAGGCCCGGGCCGCCGCCCGGGACGCGGACTCGACGTTCGACGCCCGCGCCGCGGCCGCCGGCGCCCCCCGGCGCGAGGGGTGGGAGCACGCCCGGACGGCGGTCATGACCTCCCTGCTGAGGGCCAAGTTCACCCAGCACCCGGCGCTCGCCCGGGTCCTCCTGGACACGGCCGACGCGACCCTCGTCTACGACGACGCGGACTCCGAGCACTGGGGCGACCGGGGAGGCCGCGGCCGCAACTGGACCGGCCGCCTGCTGGAAGTCGTCCGCTCCGAACTCCACGCGGAACAGGCGGGCATCACCCCGCCTGTCGGCTGACGCCCCAGGCGGCCGACCCTCCGGAAGGATGCACGGGAACAACCTTCCCGTCCCTCGCGGGTCTTTCTTCGTGGAGGTGTCCATGGGGGCGGACCATCACATCGCTTTCTTCCTGCGGGAGTCGGCGGCTCCGGATCCCGAGCGGCGCGCGGCGGCGCTGAAGGGGCTGGGGCGGACCGGCCGGTCCGAGTACGCCCCCGTGGCCGTCGAGGCGGCCGGCGATCCCGCGCCCTCGGTACGCGCGGCCGCCGCCCTGGCCCTGGCCCGCCTGGGGGACCCGGAGGCGGGCCGCGCGGTGCTGCCCCTGCTGATGGGCGACGAGGACCCGGGCGTCCGGTGCCGGGCCTCGGTCGCCGCCAGCCGGCTCGGACTCGACAGTCCCGCGGTCGTGGGGGCCTTCGCGCGTCAACTGGCCGACCCGGACCGCCGCGTGCGGATCAACGCCCTGGAGGGGCTGATCGTCCTGGGCGCGCCCGGGGACGCCGCGGCCCTGGTCCGGCTCCTCGGCGATCCCGACCCGGCCGTCTGGGGGCGGGCCCGGACCCTGATCTACGGGTGTGCCGGCGACGAGACCGTCCGCGCCGAAGTGATCCGCACCGCCCGCCAGGGCTCGGGCACCGCCCGCGCGCGAGCCCTGGACTGGCTGCCGGAGCGCCACACCGAGCAGCTCCTCGACTCGCTGCTCACCGGGCTGCGCGATCCCTCTCCCGCGGTGCGGAGCGCGGTCGCCCGGCGGTTGTTCCACGTGGAACAACGGCAGGTACAAGACAAGCTGGCCGAGGCGCTGCGCACCGAGCGGGACCCCGAGGTCGCCGCGAGACTGTTGCGCGGCCTCGGAGGGCAAGGCGACCAGCGCGTCGGCGAACCGGCGGTGCGATGGCTGCGCGACCCCGTCGCCGGGCCGTCGGCCGCGCAAGCCCTCGGCGGACTGGACACGGACACGGCCGCCGAGCACCTGCGCACGGCCCTGGCCGACGAGACGCTGCCCGGCCGCACCCGGGCCGCCTGCGCCACGGCCATCGGAGCCGGGGGCCGCTGGGACGCCGTGTGGCTCCTGCTGCCCCTCCTCGACGACCCCGACGACGACCTGCGCGCGGGCGCGCTCGACGGGCTCGAAGCGCGTGTCGAGAACGGGCTCCGTCTCTGGGAGCGGCACCCCGTCGCCTGGGCCCTGACCGCCCACCTGGAGACCGACCCGCGCCACATCTGGCACACCCGCAACGCGCTCTGGGGTCTAGCCCAGGCACTCCCGGCCGTACGGCGCCTCGCGGACGGCAGCCGGTCGGCCGAGGTCCGGGCCGCCGCGCTGTCCCTGCTCGACGGGGACGACCCGACCGACGAGCGGGCCCGGCACGACGTGCGGCGCTTCCTGCGGAGCCTGGACGACACGGACGAGGCGGTCCGCTACGAGGCCGTCCTCGGGCTCACCCGCTGGGTGGAGGCCACCGGATCCCTGCCGCCCGGCGGCGATGAGGCCCGCGTCCGGCTGGCCGCGCTCACCACGGACGCCTCGCTCCGAGTCCGCCAAGCCGCCGGCGGCCTCATCGAAGCGCTGGACACCGGCCCGGTGTTCGACCCGCCGTAAGGAGATCCGGCCGGCCCTCACCTGCACCGGCGATTTTCGTCCACATGCCGCCGTACACTGCGTGTCCCCGCCCCGGGCGGTCCACACTGGGACGCATGCGGGTGGTGATCATGACGGCGGGGTCGCGCGGCGACGTCGCGCCGTACACCGGGTTGGGTGCGGGGCTGGTGCGGAGCGGGCACGAGGTCACGCTCGCCACACACGGCCTGTTCGAGCCGTTGACCGCCGGTTCCGGCGTGCGCTTCCACCCCACCCCCGTCGATCCGCACGCCGTGTCGCACTCCGACCGCGGCCGCAGCCTGCACGCCAGCACCACCGGGCTCGGCAAACTGCTGCGCGCGGCGTCGATGGCCCGGTCCGCAGCCGAGGAGATGACCGACGCCCTGGTCCAGGCGGCCCGCGGCGCGGACGTCGTCCTGGCCGCCGGCGCCGTGGCCCCCCTGGGCGCCGCCATCGCCGAGGGGCTGCGGCTGCCGAGCCTGGGCCTGTTCCTCCAGCCCCAGCACCCGACACGGGAGTTCGGCGCCCCCATGCTGGGCGGGCGCTCGCTCGGCACCGTGGGCAACCGCCTGGGCGGACTGGCCGTCACCACCGCCGTCGACCGCGTCTACACCCGGGCCATGCGCAGGCTCCGCACGCGGCACGGCATGACCCTGCGCGGTCCCGTCGCGAGCCGCCGGGCCCATGAGCGGGCCCTGTGGCCGGTGCTGCACGGCTTCAGCGAGCAGGTGGTGCCCCGGCCCCGGGACTGGCGGCCCGGACTGGAGATCGCCGGCTACTGGTGGCCGCACGACAGCCGCGAACTGCCCCGCGAGGTGGAGGAGTTCCTCGCCGCCGGGCCCGCCCCGGTCTTCATCGGGCTGGGCAGTGCCACCGTGCCCGATCCGGAGCGGCTCAGCGGCGCGATCGTGCGCGCCCTGCGCACCGCGGGACTGCGCGGGATCGTCCAGCAGGGCTGGGCGGGGCTGGCCGCCCGCACCGACGACGTGATCACCGTCGGCGACGTGCCGCACGCGCTGCTGTTCCCCCGGACGGCCGCCGTGGTCCACCACGCCGGAGCCGGCACCACCGCCGCCGTCCTGCGCGCCGGCGTCCCCACCGTTCCGGCGCCCGTGCAGTTCGACGGCGGCTTCTGGGCGGCCCGGCTGGTCGCGCTGGGCACCGCGCCCTGCGCCGTCCCCCTGCGCCGCCTCACCGCCGACACCCTCGCCCCCGCCCTGCGCCGGGCCGTGCACGACCCCGGCCACCGTGACAGCGCCCGGGACCTCGCCCGCCGCCTGGCCGAGGAGGACGGCGTGGCACCCGTCCTGACGGCCCTGGACCGACACGTGTCGTGAGCGGCGCGGGCGGGCCGATCCGCGGCCACGCCGGGTGATCGCGCCGGACGTCTCAAACTGAGCCGGCAGCTGTCTTCCGCGACCCGGACCCCGCCTCCATGGACTACTACGAGCGGGCCCTGACCAACCACATCCTCGCCTCCCGCCGGGACACCCCCGGCACGGACAGCCCCGAGGTCACCTACTTCGTCGGCATGGGCCCGGGCGTCCGGCGCGCGTTCGGCAACACCGGCACCTGCTGCGGCGGCACCGGCCTGGAGGACCACACCAAGTACCAGGACTCCGTCTACTTCCGCTCCACCGACGGCGACGCCCTCTACGTCAACCTCCCCCTCGCCGCCACCCTCCGCTGGCCGGAACGCGGCCTCGTCGTCGAGCAGACGAGCGACTACCCGGCCGACGGAGTGCGGACCCTGACCTTCCGTGAGGGCGGCGGACGGCTGGCCCTGAAACTGCGGATCCCGTCCTGGGCCACGGCAGGCGTCACGGTCACGGTCAACGGAGCCCCGCACCGGGGCCCCGCCCGGCCCGGCACCTGCCTCACCCTGAACAGGAACTGGCGGCCCGGCGACCGCGTCTCGACGACCTACCGCCTGCGCGTCGAACGCGCCCTGGACGACCCGTCCACCCAGGCGCTCTTCCACGGCCCGCTCCTGCTGACGGCCCAGAGCCCGGAGCAAGGTGCCAACGCGATCAGTCCGGCCTCCCGCCCCCCGCACTTCACCACCCACGGCCTGACCCTCGCCCCCTTCCACATCGGCGACGACACCCCCTACCACGCCTACTTCACCCGCTCCGAGCCCGTCAGAACCTGCTAGCCCGCACCGGACACGACCGGGTCCTCTCGGCGGTGAACGAGGCGGACCTGCGACGCTGAGCAGCCGCGGTGGGTTGGCCGGTCGCTCCGAAAGCGCCAAAACAAGACCGGAAGTCGTCTGGACCACTTCCGAGTCTTGAAGACGCCTGTCCGGTTCTGCTTGGGTGACGGACCAATGGCTGCCGACCGGCGGCCTATCGGGGGGAACGCGCACCCCTCATGCAGACCAGGGGAAGGCGCATGAGGCATTTCCGTCTGCTCGTCCTGGGCAACGGCATCTCGGCGTACGGCAGTTACCTGAACATGGTGGCGCTGAACGTCTTCGTGTACGACGCCACCGGCAGCGCGCTCGCCGCCGGCCTCTTCATGGCCGTACGGCTCGGGACCAGTGTCGTGTCCGGCTGGGTGAGCGGGCGGCTCGTCTCGGTGTACGACCGCAAGCGCCTGATGGTCGGAGCCGACCTGTGCCAGGCCGCGGCACTGCTGACGCTGCTGCTCGCCCCCGACGGGGTGCGCCCCGGGCTGCTGTACGTCCTGGCCGTCGTCACCGGCGGCTGCTCGACGCTCTCCCAGGTGGCCCTGCGCAGCAGCATCCCCGAGATCGTCGGAGCGGAGCACCGGGTCCGGGCGAACGGCCTGCTGGTGACCGGCCGTTCGCTCGCCATGATCGCCGGCTTCGCCTCGGCGGGCGTGGTGGTGGCGGAGTTCGGGTACTCCGCCGCCTTCGCCCTGGACGCGACGACGTTCCTGGTCTCCGCGACCGTGCTGTTCCTCCTCCCCGTGCGCACCCGGGCGGCCGGGGACCCCGCGGCCGACGGCTCCGCGAAAGCCTCGGGCGCCGCGCGCGGCACGGTCCGGATACTGCTGGCCACGGCCCCGCTGCTGATGGCGATGATCGCCGTCCGGGCCGTGGACGGACTGGGCTCCTCGTCCCACAACGTCGCCCTGCCCCTGTACTCCAGCAGCCTCGACCCCGACCACCCGGCCACCTTCATCAGCCAGTTCTGGGCCACGTGGGCCATCGGCAACATCGTCGCCCAGCAGGTGCTCGGCCGGGTCACCGCCAGGACGGGCCGGACCCCGGGGGAGCGGGCGTTCGCACTCGGCGCCTGCGTGATGTCGGCCGGATTCATCGTGGTCTTCTGCGGACTGCCGACCCTGCCCGCCGTCATCGCCGCGCTCGTCGCCGGAGCCGCCGACGGCTTCACCGAGACCGTCTACGTGTCGCGGCTGCAGGCCGCCCCCGACGACCAGCGCGGCCGGCTGTTCGGCCTCTCCGCCTCGGCCGAGAACACCGGCTTCGGCCTCGGCATGCTCGTGAGCGGCGCACTCCTGGAACGCTTCTCGCCGCTGCACGTGGTGGCCGCCTTCCACGGCCTCGCGATCGCCCTGTGCACGGCCCTGCTCCTGGTGCTGGCCGCCAAGGGCAGGAGAAGACCCGGACCGCCCCGTGCGGAACCGGCCGGTGACCGGCCGGCGGTGACGGAGGGACGCGGCTGATGACCACCAGCGATCCCGACCCGCGGATGGCCGTCATCGGCATGGCCTTCCGGCTGCCCGGCGCCGACACGCCCGAGGACTTCTGGCGGATCATCCGGGACGGCACCGACTGCATCACCCGCTTCACCGACGAGGAACTGGCCGCCGCCGGGATCCCCGCCGAGGAGTACGCGTCCGAGGACTTCGTCGGCGCCTCCGGGATCCTCGACGACCTCGCCGGCTTCGACGCGCGGCACTTCGCGATGAGCCCCCACGAGGCCCGCCTCACCGACCCGCAGCAGCGCATGTTCCTGGAATGCGCCCAGCACGCCCTGGAGAACGCCGGCCATGCGCGGGAACGGAACGGCACCCGCGTCGGCGTCTACGCCAGCACCGGCTACCACCTGTACACCCTGCAGAGCTACCTGCTGAACAACGTCCTGCCCAGCCTGCCCCCGACCGACTGGCCGTCGGGCATGCAGACGATCATCGGCAACTTCGCCGACTTCACCGCCACCCGTGTCGCCTACCGGCTCGGTCTGACCGGCCCCGCCGTCAACATCCAGACGGGCTGCTCCAGTTCCCTGGTCGGCGTGCAGGCGGCCGCGCAGTCGCTGCTCATGGGCGACTGCGACATCGCCCTCGTCGGCGCCACCGCCGTCCACGTCCCCCAAGTCCTGGGCTACCGCCACGTCAAGGGCTCCATCCTGTCCAGGTCCGGTCGGGTGCGCGCCTTCGACGCCGGGGCCGACGGCACCGTGGGAGGCACCGGCGTGCTGGCCGTCGTACTGAAGCGGCTGTCCCGGGCCGTCGCCGACGGCGACACCGTGCACGGCGTCATCCGCGGCTGGGGCATCGGCAACGACGGCGCCGGGAAGACGGCGTTCAGCGCCCCGAGCGCCGAGGGCCAGCGCACGGCCATCCGGCAGGCCCTGCGACGCGCCGGCGTCGGCGCCGAGACCATCGGCTACCTGGAGACCCACGGCACCGGCACCCTCAAGGGCGACCCCATCGAGTTCGACGGCGCGGCCGGCGCCTACCGCGAGGACACCGACCGCGAGGGCTACTGCGCCCTCGGCTCGACCAAGGCCAACCTCGGCCACCTCGACGCCGCCTCGGGACTGGCCGGCCTCGTCAAGACGCTGCTGGTCCTGCGCCACGGCGTGATCCCGCCGATGGCGAACTTCACCGAGCCCAACCCCCTGCTCGACCTCGACCGCAGCCCCTTCTACATCCCCCGCACCGCCCGGCCCTGGCCCGAGACCGACCTGCCGCGCCGCGCGGGCCTCACCTCACTCGGCGTCGGCGGCACCAACGTCCACCTGATCCTGGAACAGGCTCCCGAACCGGCGCCCAGGAGCGCCGCGGACTCCCCGCCGGACGTCCTGCTGGTCTCGGGTAGCACCCCGCAGGCCCTCGCGGACAACGCCCGCGCCTTCCGTGACCGGTTGCGCCGGCCGCCCGCACCGCATCCGGCCGACCTGGTCACCACCGCCGCCCTCGGCCGCAGGCACGGCCCCCACCGCCTCGCCGCCCGCGGCTCCACCCCGGCGGCCCTCGCCGACGCCCTCGACGACTGGCTCGCGTCAACCGCCCGGACGGCGGTGACCACGGGGGCGGCACCGGCAGAGGGCACGGCGCGGGTGGCGTTCCAGTTCACCGGCCAGGGCAGCCAGTACCCCGCCATGGCGGCCGCCGTCTACGCGCGTTTCCCCGCCGTACGCGACGTCCTCGACGCGTGCGAGCAGCACCACCGCGACCTCACCGGCGTCTCGTTGCACGCTGAGCTGACCACGGAACACGCACCGGGGGAGGGACGCCCGGGGGACACGGACATCGCGCAGCCCGCGCTGTTCGCCCTGCAGTGCGCCCTCGTCCGGCTCTGGCGCGAGACCGGCATCGAACCGTGCGCCGTGACCGGGCACAGCGTCGGGGAGTACGCCGCACTCCACGCGGCAGGAGCCCTGTCGCTCCGGGACGGACTGCGCCTCACCGCCGAACGCGGCCGGCTGATGCGGCGGCGCTGCGCGCCGGGCGCGATGGTGGCCGCGCCGATCGACAGGGCCGCCGCGCTCGCCCTGGCCGCCGAGGTGCCCGGGCTGGAGGCCGCCGTGTCGAACGGGGAGCGCGCCCAGGTGCTCGCCGGACCGGTCGAGGCCGTCGACCGGGCGTGCGCCCTGCTGGACGAGCGCGGCACACCGGGGCACCGGCTGCCGGTCACCCGCGCCTTCCACACCGCCCTGATGGAACCCATGCTCCAGGAGTTCCGGAAGGTCCTCGACGACGTGGAGTTCCGACCCGTCGGGATCCCGTTCGCCAGCACCCTCGACGGGGTGGTCCGCCCGCCCGGCTGGATCCCGGACCCGGACCACTTCCTGCGGCACACCCGCGAGCCCGTCCGCTACGACGAGGCGCTGCGCGGCATCGGCGCCCAGCGGCCCCACGTCCTGCTCGAGATCGGGCCGCACACCACCCTCAGCGGACTGGCCCGCCGGGCACTGCCCGACCTGCCGGCGGTGCCCTCGCTGCGGCGCGGCACCGGGCTCGGCACCCTCTGGGGCGCCGCCGCGGCACTGCACTGCGCGGGAGCGGACCTCGACTGGGAGCCGCTCCTGGCCGGCAGCGGGGGCCGGCGCATCCCGCTGCCCGGATACCGATTCCAGCACCGGCAGCACTGGACCGGGCCCGAGCCGACGGTCCTCGGCACGGCACCATCAGCGAGAAAGGGAACCGCAGTGGTTCAGCAAGAGGCAGCGGCCGCACGGGTACTGCACAGCATCGTCGAGGCGACCGCCCGGCACCTCGGCGGGGATCCGTCGGCGATCGACGGCGACGCGAACTTCTTCGATCTCGGCGCCGACTCGCTGCAGATGATCAGTGTGCTGCGGGAGCTGGAGCAGCAGCACCAGGTCAGGGTGACGATGCGGCAGCTCCTGGAGGAGACGGGCACGCCGCGGCGGCTCGCGGAGTTCATCGTGGCCCGCATGCCGGAGACGGTTCAGCGGGCCGAACCGATCTCTGCGACGGAGCCCGTCGTGCCCAGAGCCACCACCCCGGCTCCCGCACCCGCACCCGCACCCGCACCCGAGCGTGCACCGGCACCCGAGCCCGCCCCCTCTGCCTCCGATCCCGAGCCCGCGCCCGAGCCCGCGGCGACCCCCGCCGCCCCTGCTCCCGCGTACGCGACCCGCGAGGAACTGGAGGATCTCGCCCACAAGATCCAGCAGATGTCCCAGATACAACTGCAGATGATGTCCCAGCTCTCCCAACTCCTCGCCCTCCAGACCGCCTCGGTCACGGACCGGCTCAACGGCACGGTCGTCAAGTGACCGGCCTGAACGGCATCTCCGCCGCACTCGACCGGGACCTGGCGGCGATGACCGAACTCTCGCGGCGCATCGCCGACCAGATGGGCACGCCCGCCCCCGAGGCCCCGGAGCCGCCGCGCGTCCACGGCCCCCGCGTGTCGGTCACGAGGACCTCCGGCATGGTGCGCGGCGCCTCCCCCCACTCCCAGCAGGCACACCTCGCCGACCTCGTCCGCCGCTACACCGCGAAGACCCCGGCCTCCAAGCGGATCGCCCAGCGCTACCGCCGTGTCCTGGCCGACAGCCGTGCCGTCGTGGGGTTCCGCAGCGGCACGAAGGAGATGCTGTACCCGATCGCCGGCCGCCGGGCGAGCGGCGCCCGGCTCCAGGACGTCGACGGCAACGAGTACGTCGACATCACGATGGGCTTCGGCGTCCTCCTCTTCGGTCACGAGCCGGACTTCGTCACCGAGGCCGTCCGCGAGCACCTCTCCCGCGGCATCCAGCTCGGCCCCCGCGCAATCGAGACCGGCGAGGCGGCGGAACTCCTCGCCGAACTCACCGGCCTGGAGCGCGTGGCCTTCGCCAACTCGGGCACGGAGGCCAACTCGGCAGCCATCCGCCTGGCCCGCGCCGCCACCGGCCGCGACAAGATCGTCACGTTCCTCGGCGCGTACCACGGCCACGCCGACAACGTCCTGGGCCGTGCCTCGGGCAGCGGCAGCGAGCAGCTCACCGTCCCCGTCTCCCGGGGCATCCCGCAGACCGCCGTCGCCGATCTGCTGGTCCTCGACTACGGCAGCGACAGCGCCCTGGAGGCGATCGCCCGCGACGCCGGCGACATCGCCGCGGTCGTCGTGGAGCCCGTGCAGAGCAGGCACCCCGCGCTGCAGCCGGCCGAGTTCGTCCGCAAGCTGCGGGAGCTGACCCGCCGCCACGGCATCGTGCTGCTCTTCGACGAGATGCTGACCGGCTTCCGCCCCGCCCCGCGCGGCGCGCAGGAGCTGTACGGCGTCACACCCGATCTCGCCACGTACGGCAAACTCCTCGGCGGCGGGTTCCCCATCGGCGCCATCGCCGGCCGCGCCGACATCATGGACGGCGTCGACGGCGGCCACTGGTCCTACGGCGACGACAGCTACCCGACCGCCGACACCACCTTCTTCGGCGGCACGTACATCCAGCACCCGGTGTCGATGGTCGCCGCCCGCGCCGTCCTCGCCCACCTGAAGGAACACAGCCCCCGCCTCCAGGAGCGGCTCAACGCGCGCACGGCCGAACTGGCCGCGACGCTCAACGGCTTCTTCGAGGCCGAGGAGTACCCGCTGCGGATGAGCCACTTCGGCTCCCAGTTCCGCTTCGAGCACCGCGCCGACATGGAGCTCCTCTACCACCACCTGATGCTGCGCGGCGTGCACGTCTGGGAGTGGCGCAACTTCTTCCTGTCCACCGCCCACTCGGACGGCGACATCGAGTTCGTGGCGGACGCCGTACGGGACTCGCTGCGCGAGCTGCGGTCGGCGGGGTTCTTCCCGGGCGGGCCGATCATGGCGCCGAAGGCCACGCCACCGAGGCCGGAACCGGAGCTGAAACCGGAGCCGGAACCCCGAGCGACTTCAGAAGCGCCCGCGTCCGCCCCCGCGCCCCCACCGACACCCGCGCCCACCCCCGTGGCTTCCATGCCCTGGAACGCCGCCGCGACGGCCACCGCACACGCCGACGCACCGGCGAGGGACGGCGCACCCCACACCGAACCGGCGACGCAAGCCGCCCCCCGCACCCCCGACTTCAGCGTCTACTTCTTCGGCGACTACCCGCAGGACGCGTCCGCGCCGCGCCACGGCCAGTACGAACTGCTCATCGAGACGGCCCGGTTCGCCGACCGGCACGGGTTCCACGCGCTCTGGATGCCCGAGCGCCACTTCCACTCCTTCGGCGGCCTCTTCCCCAACCCGGCGGTCCTGGCCGCCGCACTGTCGCGGGAGACCGAGCGCATCCGCCTCAACGCAGGCTCCGTCGTCCTGCCGCTCCACGACCCGATCCGGGTCGCCGAGGAGTGGTCGATGGTGGACAACCTCTCCGGCGGGCGCGTCGGCATCGGCGTCGCCGGCGGCTGGAACTCCAAGGACTTCGCCTTCTTCCCCGACCGTTTCGGCCGGCACAAGGAGCTGATGTACGAACAGCTGGAAGAGGTGCGGAGGTTCTGGCGCGGTGCCGCCCTGCGCCGCTCCACCGGCGACGGCGAGGCCGACCTGCGGCTCTTCCCACGCCCGGTGCAGGACACCCCACCCCTGTACACCGCGGTCGTCGGCAACCCCGCCTCCTACGAACGGGCCGCCGGCCACGACCTCGGCATCGTCACCAACCTGATGACCCAGAGCGTCGAACAGCTCCGGGAGAACATCGCCCGCTACCGGAGCGCCCGGGCCCGGCACGGCCTGGACCCGGACGCCGGCCGGGTGGCCGTCCTGCTGCACACCTTCCTCGCCGAGGACCACGACACCGCGCGCACCGAGGCCTACGAGCCCCTGTCCCGGTACATGCGGGCGTCGCTGTCCCTGTTCAGCGGCGTCACCAGCAGCCTCGGGCACAGCGTCGACCTGGCCGCCCTGAGCGAGGACGACCTTCAGACGCTGTTCCGCCGCGCCTACGGCCGCTACTGCGACCAGCGCGCCCTGATCGGCACGGCGGACAGCGTCCGCCCGGTGGTCGACGCGGTCACCGCGGCCGGAGCCGACGAGATCGTGGCCCTCGTGGACTTCGGTGTCGCGGCGGACCACCTGCGCGAGGGCCTGCCGCGCCTGGACGCCCTGCGTCGGCACTACCACCGGCGGGCCACCGCCGCCTCGGCACCGCCGCGCCCCGCACCGGTCCGTCGGGCCCCCGCCGAGGCGCCCTTGTCACCCGGTCAGGAACGCATCTGGTTCCTGGAACGCCTCCTGCCGGGACGTACGGCCTACAACGAGATCAAGGCGATCCGCCTCGACGGGCCCCTCGACGTACCCGCCCTGCACGCGGCCCTGCGCGGTCTCGTCGCCCGGCACGAAGGCCTGCGCACGGTCTTCCGGGAGGCGGGGGGAGAGCCCCGGCAGGTGGTACGGGCGTCGGCCGAGCCCGACTTCGAGGTCGTGGACGCCACCGGCGCTCCCGGCGCCGCACTGCGGGACGTCCTGGCCGCCGAAAGCGGCCGCCGCTTCGACCTGGCGGACGGCCCGCTGTTCGTCACCCGGCTGGTCCGGACGGCCGAGACGGAGCACGTGCTCGTCCTGTCCCTGCACCACATCGTCGTCGACGCCGCCTCCGCCACCGTCCTCGCCCGCGACCTGTCCGCCCTCTACCGGGCCGAACGCGACGGCACCGCGCCCGACCTCCCCGCCCTGACGTGGAGCTACGCCGACCACGCCCGGGAACGGGCCGCGTCCGCGCACGGCCGGGACGCCGAGGAGGACCTGGCGTACTGGCGCACCACCCTCGGCGGCGAACTGCCCGTCCTCGCACTGCCCACCGCCCGGCCCCGCCCGGCGACGATGACGTCGAACGGCCGGGCGGTCTTCCACACCCTCGACCCGGAACTCTCCCGGCGGCTGCGCGAGATGAGCCGCACCCGCCGCAGCACCCTGTTCATGACCCTGCTCGCCGGATACGCGGCGATGCTGCACCGGGTCACCGGGCAGACGGACCTCGTCGTCGGCACCCCGATCTCGGACCGGCCCGAACGCGCCGAGCACGTGCTCGGCTTCTTCGTGAACACCCTCGCGCTCCGCCTCGACCTGTCGGGCGACCCCGCGTTCGGCACCCTCCTGGACCGGGTGCGCACGGTCGCCCTCGACGCGTACGACCACGCGCGCGTGCCGTTCGAGACGGTGGTGCGCGAGCTCGCCCCGGCCAGGGCGGTCGACCGGACGCCCGTGTTCCAGACGTTCGCCGAGTTCCAGCGAGCCGAGCCGTTCCGCTTCGACCTGCCCGGCATCGAGGCCACGCCACTGGACGCGGGCCCGGACAAGTCCCTGACGGACCTCACCGTCTACTTCACCGACCAGCCGCACGGCATCCGCTGCCATCTGGAGTACAACACCGACCTGTTCGACCGGAACACCGTCGACGGGTTCTTCGACGCCTACCGGGACCTGCTCGCGGCAGCGGTCGACGATCCCGAGGCCCCCCTGTCCCGGCTCGCCCCGCAGGCCGCCGGCCCCGCGGCCGACGGAGAGCCCGTGCCCAGGTCCTGGCAGCACGGCCCGTCCCGCCCGTCCGCGGGCACCACCGTCCACGCCCTCGTCGCCGAGCAGGCCGCAGCCCAGCCGAACAGCACGGCGGTGATCAGTGGCGACACCCGGCTGACCTACCGCGAACTGGACGACCGCGCCGCCAGGTTGGCCTCCGCACTGGGGGAACGGCACGCGGCGGACGCCGCCGAGACGGTGGCGCTGTGGCTGCCCCGCTCCGCCGACCTCGTCGTCGCCATGCTCGCCGTGCTCAGAACGGGCCGCGCCTACGTCCCGCTCGACCCCTCCCTCGGCCGTGCGCGCGCCGAGCAGGTCATCGCCGAGTGCGGCGCCCGGACGCTGGTGTCGACGCGCGAGGAGGCGGCGGCCCTGAAGCTCCCCGGGCACGTGACCGTCGTACCGCCGGACGCGACCGTCGTACCGCCGGACGTGACCGCCGTACCGCCGGACGCGACCGCGCCGCACAGGCAAGGCGCCGAGTCCACCGCCGACAGCCAGGCACCGTGCTGCGTCCTCTACACCTCCGGCAGCACCGGCACCCCCAAGGGCGTCGTGGTGTCGCACCGCGGTGTCGTCGACCTCTGCGGGTGGCAGCACCGGCGCTTCGCCTTCACCCCCGCCGACCGCAGCGCCGTGGTGTGCAGCCAGAGCTTCGACGCCTCCCTCCTGGAGATCTGGCCGGCGCTGACGGCGGGCGCGTCGGTCACGATCGCCGACGACGACCTGCGCCGGGACCCGCTCGCCCTGGCCCGCTGGTACGCCGAGCAGGGCGTCACCTTCTCGATCCTCCCCACCGCCCTCGGCGAACAACTGCTGCGTCTCCCACCGGCCGAGCAGCCGCCGCTGCGCCACCTGCTGCTCGGCGGCGACGTGCTGCGCACCCGGCCGCGGCCCGAGGCGCCGTACGAGACGGTGAACGTGTACGGGCCCACCGAGGTCACCGTGCTGTGCACCACCGAGACCGTCTCCCCACAGGGCCAGGAGGACGGCCGGCCCATCGCGATAGGGAGGCCGGCCGACAACGTGACGCTGAGCGTCCTCGACGCCGCCGGCAGTCCGGTGCCCGTCGGTGCGGTGGGGGAGCTGTACGTCGGCGGCCCGGGCGTCGCCCTCGGCTATCTGCACCGCCCCCGACTGACCGAGGAGCGCTTCCTGCCGGACCCGGACGGCGCCCCGGACGCCCGCAGGTACCGCACCGGCGACCTGGTCCGCTGGAGGGGCGACGGCACCCTGGAGTTCCGCGGCCGGGCCGACGACCAGGTGAAGATCCGGGGCTTCCGCGTCGAGCCGGAGGAGGTCTCCCGCGTCCTTGCCACCCTGGACGGCGTGCGCGAGGCGGCCGTCCTGGCCCGCCGCAACAACCGGGGCGAGGCCTACCTCGCCGCCTACGCCGTCCCCGCCGACCCGATCGGCGCGGCGGCCGACGACCGGCAGGCGTTCGCCGACCTCCTGGCCGAGGAACTGGCGGCCCGCCTGCCCGAGTACCTGGTGCCGCGCGCCTGGCGGATCCTGCCCGCCCTGCCCGTGACGGGCAACGGCAAACTGGACCGGGCCGGGCTCCCGGCACCCGACCTCGTCACGACCGCACCGAGCCACGGACCGGCCCCCACCACCGGCGGCGAACCGACGTCCGGCCACCGAACCGGCGTCGAGCGGCGCGTCCGGGAACTCTGGGCCGCCGAGTTCGGCACGGACCCCGACGCCCTCACGGCCGACGCCTCGTTCTTCGACCTGGGCGGCCACTCGATCACCGCGATGCGGCTGGTCAACCAGGTTCGGGAGGAGTTCGGCACCGACTACCCGATGCTGAGCTTCTACCAGGAGCCGACCCTGCGGGCCATGACGGCCCGACTGGCCCGGGCAGCCGACCAGCCGCCGTCCGAGCCGGCCGGCCTCCCCGGCACGGTCGAGCACCAGGCACCCGCCACCGCCCAGCAGGCCCGCTTCGCCACGGTGCACGCCGACCACCCGCTGCCGCAGGTGTTCAACGTCGCCCTGCGCATCACCCTCACCGGAACCCTGGACGTCCCGGCCCTGCGCACCGCCGTGACCCAGCTGGTCGAGCGGCACGAAGGCCTGCGCACCCGCCTGACCCGCGGCGCGGACGGCTGGGAACAGCGGGTCCTGCGCCCCGGCCCCGTGCACCTGCCGCTCGACGACCTCACCTCACGAGCCGAGCACGAACGCCAGGCCGCCCTCGACGAGGCGAGCACCGAGGCCGCCGAAACACCGATCGACCCCGGCCACGGCACGCCGATGACCCTGCGCCTCCTGCGCACCTCGGACACCACCTGGGTCCTGCTCCTCGTCCTGCACCACTCCGCCTGCGACGGATGGTCCGTCAGCCTGCTGCTGAAGGAACTCGCCGCGCTCTACGGTGCCGCCCGGCGCGGCGAGCCCCACGCGCTGCCGACCGTGCGGTGCCAGCCGGTGGAGTACGCGCGATGGCAGCGGGAGCAGGCCGACGAGGCCGCCGACGCACGCAAGCTGCGGTTCTGGCTGGACGCACTCGACGGAGTGCCGTTCACCGTCGGCCTGCCCCTGGACCGGCCCAGACCGGAGAAGCCGAGCGGCCGGGGCGGGGCCGTGCCCTTCACCGTGCCGGCCGGCGTGCGGAGTGCCGTCGAACGCCTCGCGAGGCAGCGGGGCACGACGCCGTTCGCCGTCACGGCGGCGGCCCTGGGGCGGATGCTCGCGCGGAAGGCCGGGCAGGCCGACGTCGTGTTCAACATCTCCTACGCCAACCGCGAGCGCCGCGCGTTCGAATCCCTGCTGGCCTGCACGATCACCGGCTTCGCCCTGCCGGTCCGGGAGGGGGCCGCCGGTTCCTTCACCGCGCTGACGGACCGGGTCGCCCGCACGGCGGTGGAGTGCATGGACCAGGCCATGCCGGTGCGGCTGATCGCCCCGGCGCTGCGGGAGCGCACGGGCGCCGACGTGCCGGACCGGCTGGACGTCGGCTTCGCGTACCAGAACTCCCTGGACGCGGAGGTCGAACTGCCCGGCCTCACCACGGCCGTGGAGGACCTCGCCCCCGCCGCGGCGCGCACGGACCTCACCTTCGGTCTCGTCCCGGCCGGGGACGAACTGCGGGGCTTCGTGGAGTACTCGGCCGACCTGTGGGACCGCGACACGATCGAGTCCTGGACCCGTGACTACGTCGCCCTCCTGCGCGAGGAGACCGCCCGGGCACTCGAAGACTGACGGCACCGCACCGCCTGGAGGTGCGCCCCCGGCGGCGCACCTCCACCACGGCTTCACGTCGACCTCATTGACAGGTCCGGACCAAAGCGCAACGCTGAGAGCGCTCTCAGAGCGTCCTGTACCGGCCCTCGTCGAACGGAGGCACCGCATGTTACGGACCCTCAGGCGCCAGTCCAGAGCGGTGAGGTTGGCCCTCGCCACGGCGCTCGCCGGCTCGTTGCTCGCGACCGGAGCGAGCACACCTGCTCAGGCCGCGGTCCCGCCGGCCGAGGCCGCGGTCCCGGCGACGATCCCCCTGAAGATCACCAACAACTCGGCGCGCAACGAGCCGGTGTACATCTACAACCTCGGCACGGAGCTGTCGACCGGACGCCAGGGCTGGGCCGACGCGAGCGGCACCTTCCACCCGTGGCCGGCGGGGGGAAACCCGCCGACACCCGCCCCCGACGCCTCCATCCCCGGCCCCGCCGCGGGACAGTCGACCACCATCCGCATGCCGAAGTTCTCCGGCCGCGTGTACTTCTCCTACGGACAGAAACTCGTCTTCAGGCTCACCACCGGCGGCCTGGTCCAGCCCGCCGTGCAGAACCCCACCGACCCCAACCGCAACATCCTGTTCAACTGGTCGGAGTACACACTCAACGACTCCGGCCTGTGGATCAACAGCACACAGGTCGACATGTTCTCCGCCCCGTACGCGGTGGGGGTGCAGCGCGCCGACGGCACCACCGCGAGCACCGGCCGGCTCAGGCCCGGCGGCTACAACGGCTTCTTCACGGCCCTGCGGGGACAGCCCGGAGGCTGGGCCAACCTGATCCAGACCCGCTCCGACGGCACCGTACTGCGCGCCCTGTCGCCGCTGTACGGGCTGGAGACCGGCGCCCTGCCCGCCACCGTCATGGACGACTACATCAACCGCGTCTGGCAGAAGTACTCCACCTCGACCCTGACGGTCACCCCGTTCGCCGACCGGCCGGGCACCAAGTACTACGGCCGGGTCTCCGGCGGCGTCATGCACTTCACCGACGGTGCCGGCGCCGTCGTCACCAGCTTCCAGAAGCCGGACGCGTCCTCCGTCTTCGGCTGCCACCGACTGCTCGACGCGCCCAACGACCAGGTGCGCGGCCCGATCTCCCGCACCCTGTGCGCCGGCTTCAACCGCTCCACGCTGCTGACCAACCCCAACCAGCCGGACACCACCGCCGACGCGTTCTACAAGGACAACGTCACCAACCACTACGCCCGCAAGATCCACGCCCAGATGGCCGACGGCAAGGCCTACGCGTTCGCCTTCGACGACGTCGGCCACCACGAGTCCCTCGTCCACGACGGCAACCCCCGACAGGCCTACCTCACCCTCGACCCTTTCAACTGACCGTTTTCAGTGGGACGTGACCGGGGCGCGGCGTCGCCCGCCCTGGTCACGACTCGGCAGCCGCTCGTTCCCACCCCGTCGCCCGGTCTTCCGGGGCGGACTCCCAGGGCCGGGGACCGGTGCCGTCCGTCCACGTCCGCAGGGCCTCCCGGTCCACGCACACGATCCCGCACTGCTCGGCGTACTCCACCGCCGGCGTGGTGAAGTCGCTCGTGGTGACCAGCACCGCGACATCGGCCTCGTGGACGGTGAAACAGGTGCCGCCGAAGCGCTGGAGGTCCTGGGAGCCGACCCGGTGGGAGTCGCCGTAGTGCTTGCACTGGACGACGACCCGGCGCCCGTCGGGGGCCATGGCGACGACGTCGGCGCCCAGGTCCCCGGCACCCCCCACCACCTCGACGCCGGAGCAGCCGTCGCGCTCGCAGAGCGCGGCGATCGCCTCTTCGAACTCCTCGGCCGTCAGGGCGTCGTAGTCCACCGGGATCTCGACAGCCGCCGGCTGGCGGGGAATCGCGGGCGCCTCCAACGCGTCGGCCGCTTCTCGTGCCGCTGCGTCGAGTGCGGCCGCGGCCCGGCGGGCCGCTCGCGCCAGGTGCCATCGTCGCCCCAGGCCGGCGAAGCCCGCGACACCCACGACGACCAGGACGAAGATCCAGGCGGGACGCCGCTCGACAGCGCCTGCCAGCACGCGGACGGCGAGGCCGACGACGCTCACGACCACGGCGAGAAAGACGAAGAACAGGGCGGTCGCGCGAAGGTCGAACCGGCGACGACGCCTCGCAGGCGGCGCGGGACGCGCGGGTGCGGTCACGGCATGCCCCCCTCTCATGGGACCGACGGGAAGATCACCACCGACGTCTGCCCAAGATCGGCGTCTTCATCGGCCTCGCCACCCCGCCTTCGCCCCTGGAGAACAACGGGGTGCCCCGGGCCGCCCACCGCCACCGACGTCGGCTCCGCCGCGACTCTCCGGCTCGGTCGGTGCGCCGGATGCGCGTGGGGCGGGCGGGCGACGGGGGGATGCGCGCCTGCCCGCCCCCGCGCGAGTGCCCGCTCACGGGGGGAAAGCGGACCTCACGGGGTCGCCCTCGCGACCCACCTGTTACAGCGCAGCGTGCGCCACGGACGTCACACGAGCCGAGTGCCCCCGGGCGCGGCACCGCCCCCCAGCGGCACGATCACAGCTGTGGGGGCGAGGGGAAACGCGCTGGTTGCCCGAGTGGTTCGCCGGGATACGGCTGGTCGGCGTGGTGACCGCCCAGCAGTCGGGCCGCCTGCTGCTGCGTGTGCTCGGCGGCCGACTGGGCCTCCGCCACGACGTCTCCTCGCTCGCGCACCAGTTCCTGGTAGATCGGCGCCTGATCTCTCTCGCTCGGAGTGCCTGTCACCGTGCTGGCCTTTCCACTGTCGTGCTCGGCGCGCATTCACGGTTTCCCGGATGCGGAGTGAGTTCCCCGGTGCCGTCAGGCCCGGTTGATGCGGGCGGCGATGCCGTGACCGATCAGCAAATAAATGACGGCCGGAAGCCCATAATTGAGGATGACCCGCAGGCCTTCTGTGTCCATCGTGAAAATATCCTGTGCCCACCCGGACAACCAGTTCGCGGTTCCCCGCACGAACTCCACGAACGGATTCGACTGGTTGGCGTCGAGCAGATACAGCACGATCCACAGGCCCAGCACACCGGCAGCCACGTCGGCGATCGTGCAGATGGTGAGGGCGGTCCTCCGCGCGGCGGCCTGATTGCGGGCGGAGTGGTCGGGCCCCGAGGGCTCGTCGTACGTCTGGTATCCGGAAGCCGGTCCGGTGTTGTTCACAGGAAATCCCGTCTGGCGCGATGGTTCGTCGGCCGGTCGCCCATGGCGGTGCGATTCAGCTGAGGCCGGCCCTTTCGCTCTTTACAGCGCACCGCTATTGCTCCCGCGTCACACCCGTTCCCGCGGAAGCTGCAATATGGCGGCCTATTCGGTCAGACCGCCCAAAAGTTTGCGTGCTGGGTATATTTCGGGCCGCTGTCCGGAAACCGCCCGCGGGCTGCCTGGCATGATCGACGCGTGACGAGTGAACCTGGGCGGCCGGGCCGCATGAAGTACGTGCTCTTCGATGTCGACGGCACGCTGATCGACGCGGTGAGCAACCAGCGTCGTGTCTGGGAGACCTGGGCGAGGCACCACGGGCTGGACGCGGACGAGGTCTACCGGGTGGCTCTGCGGACACGGCCGATGGAGACGTTCGCCCAGGTCGCCGCCGGCCATGATCCGAGCGCGTGCCTGGCCCTTTTGCACGAGTTGGAGGACGAGGACGTCCGGTCCGGCGCCTATACGGCCTTCCACGGCGCGTCGGAGTTGCTGCACGGCCTGCCGCCGGGGGCCTGGGCGCTGGTCACCTCGAACTACGAGCACCGGGTGCGCGGCCGTTTCGAACGGACGGGCCTGCCCGTGCCGGAGGTGATCGTGGACGCGGCCGCCGTGGCAGAGGGCAAGCCCTCACCCGTGCCCTATCTGCAGGCCGCCGCACGGCTGGGCGCCGAGCCGGCGGACTGCCTGGTCATCGAGGACGCCCCGTCCGGAGTGCGGTCCGGGCTCCGTGCCGGGATGACGGTGTGGGGCGTGAACGCCGCCGCCGCGGTGGAGGGCGTGCATCGCCACTTCGGCAGTCTGCGCGAAGCGGTCCCTCACATCATGGCGTGGACCTGCGGGCCGAGGGCCGACGGCCGACCGTGAACCGGAAGCCGTCGGCGGTCAGAGCCAGCAGGGGGCGACGGCCGTTGAGGAAGGACAGGGGCGAGTCGGGGGCGGCCGTCAGGGACGCCGTTCCGAGGCTGACGGAGGCGGTGAGCCGCAGGGGGACTTCGCGTGGGGTGCCGTCGGGGCCCGGCTGGATGAGGCGGCCGGGCAGGAACCACCGGCCCGGGAGGCGGAATCGAGTGCGGTGCCGGCCGGTCACGGCCGGCCGGCCCGAGCCGGTGTCGTCGTACAGCTGAAAGGGCCCGTGGGCGCCGGCGGACGGCTCCGGGTCCGGGAAGTCGAAGACGGCGAGTTGTTTGGGGATGCCCCACAGGGTGCGGCCGCCGGCCCGGGACCGCTCGCTGTCGACCCAGGCGGCCACCGCGGTGGCCGCGACGGCGCGGCGGTGGCGCACCGCCTGCGCGACGAGCAGTTCCCGGTAGGCGAGGGTGCCGCCGGGCAAGTAGTCGACCCAGAACGTGACGACGCAGCCGTGGCGGCCCAGAGCCAGCGGCCGGACGCCGGGAGGCAGCGGCCACTCCGGCAGCTCGGCCGCCGGAATCCGCCACACGGCCATATGCATGGTGCCGCGCAGGTGCCAGGGTTCGGGCGGGAAGGGTGTGTGGTTCACAGCCGGCTCGCTTCGCTGTACCTGCGCTCGCGGTGGGGGCACGCCAGGGATGTGGTTCCGGAATCGTACCCGGAGCGCGGCGACCTGGGCGAGGAGTGACGGACGGAGTGCGGCGGCCCCGTCCGTGTGCCTCGGAACGGTCGAGCCGCCGGGTCAGCGGGGGTGCAGCGCGGCTCGGAGGACGGTGGCGGCCTGTGTGATGGCCGCGTCGGCGGCGTGGGTCTCACGGAGGGCGTCGAGCATGACGAAGTCGTGGATGACGCCCTGGTACCGCACGGCCGTGACGGCCACGCCCGCCTGGCGGAGCTTGTTGGCGTAGGCCTCGCCCTCGTCGCGCAGGACGTCGGCCTCGGCGGTGATGACCAGGGCCGGGGGAAGACCGGCGAGCTGCTCGGTGGTGGCACGCAGCGGGGACGCGGTGATCCGGGCGCGGTCCGACTCGTCCGTCGTGTACTGGTCCCAGAACCACTGCATGCCGTCGCGGCGCAGGAAGTAGCCGGTCGCGAACTGGTGGTAGGAGCCGGTGTCGAAGCTCGCGTCGGTCACCGGGTAGAACAGCACCTGCTGGACCAGCTCGACGTCCCCGCGTTCCTTGGCCATCAGCGTCAGCGCCGCGCTCATGTTGCCGCCCACCGAGTCACCGGCCACGGCCAGCCGCGAACCGTCCAGGCCCTGGGACGCGCCCTGCCGGACGACCCACTGGGCGACGGCGTAGTTCTGCTCGATGGCGACCGGGTAGCGGACCTCGGGGGAGAGGTCGTACTCCGGGAACACCACGGCCGCGTGGGCGCCCACGGCGAGTTCGCGGACCAGACGGTCGTGGGTGTGGGCGTTGCCGAAGACCCATCCGGCGCCGTGGATGTACAGGACGACCGGGAGGGTGCCCTCGGCGCCGGCCGGCTTGACGACGCGGGCGCGGACGCTGCCGGTCGGACCGCCCGGGACGGTGATCCACCGCTCGTCGACGGCGGGCTTGGCGATGTCACCGGACTGCACCTCGTCGACGGCCTTGCGACCCTCGGCCGGAGGCAGGTCGAACAGGTAGGGCGGATGGTCGGTCGCCTCGGCGAACTTGGCCGCGGCCGGCTCCAGGACCGGCTGAACCGGCTCGAAGGTGGAGGACATAGGGACTCCTGAGACTCAGTGCCTGCCGGTGTCTCCGGCGCGTGCGGCCGCGGGGAATCGGAGATCCCCCCGGCCGCCACGGCCACGCTAGATCCGGCAGGCCAGCGCCCCTTGCCCGCCCGTGCACCGACTCTGACCCCACGGTGCACGAGGGACCGCCGTGGGGAGGCCGATGTCCAGCCTGCGGTGCGCTGCGGAATCTCAGTCGAGACAGAACTCGTTGCCCTCGATGTCCTGCATGACGATGCACGACTCGTTCTCGCCATCGGCGAGCAGCGTCCGCACGTGCACCGCACCGAGCGCGACCAGCCGTGCGCACTCGGCCTCCAGCGTGGCGAGGCGCTCTTCCCCCACGAGTCCGGTGCCGGCCCGCACGTCGAGATGCACCCGATTCTTGACGACCTTCCCTTCGGGCACGCGCTGGAAGAGCAGGCGCGGGCCCTCCCCCGAGGGATCGCTGCAGGCGAAGTAGACGACCTGATCCTCAGGCGGCAGCGAGTGGTGGTAGTCCTCCCAAGTGGCGAACCCCTCCGGGACCGGCGGCACGACGTACCCCAGCACCTCGCACCAGAAGCCGGCGAGGCGCGCCGGTTCCGCGCAGTCGAAGGTGACTTGGAACTTCTTGATCGACGACATCGGCGCACCATAGCAGGGGACGGACAAGCAGCCGGCCGGTCTCCGGACAAGGCACCGGGTCATCCGGATTCCTCGCCACCCTCCTCGGGCAGTACGCTCCTTGCGAATGTCATGAGCACGACTGCCCTTCCCCCATAAGGAGGTCGATCATGCACGTCCGTACGCTGACCGGCGGTCTGGCCGCCGCCTGTCTGGTGGCCCTGTCCCTGACGGGCGGCCAGGCCGCGGCCGTTGCGCAAGGCCCGGCCGACGCCACGCTCGCCGCCCGGGTCCTCACCTACGACGCCGCCGGCGCCGCGGAGTTCAAGAGCGCGGTCGACCGGGGCGCGGCCATCTGGAACGCGAGTGTCGACGCCGTCGAGCTCCGGCCGGTCACCGCCGGACAGCGCGCGAACATACGGGTCCTGGCGGACAACGGCTGGCCGCGCGCCCTGCCCACCACCCTGGGCAACGGAACCGTCTACATCGGGCGCCAGGCCGTCGACCAGGGGTACGACACGGTCCGGATCTCCTCCCACGAACTCGGGCACATCCTGGGCCTGCCCGACCGCAAGCCCGGCCCGTGCTCGAGCCTGATGTCGGGCTCCAGCGCCGGCGTCTCGTGCACGAACCCGTACCCGAACGCGGCCGAGAAGACGGAGGTCGAAGGCAACTTCAGCGGCGTGCTCGCCGAGCGGAATCCGGCGGGGCGCGCCGAGCTGATCGTGGACTGACGCGCCCGTCCCCCGGATCGGCCGGCGAGGAGATCGCCGGACGATCCGGCCCCAGGGGCGGCAGAGCCCGAACCACCCGCCGCCTAGGCGCCGTCGGGGCCCGCCGCCGGACGCTGCCACCAAGCCGCCGTCGCGTCGCGCAGGGTGTTGGTGCCGCAGTGCACCTCACCCATCCCGAGGTGGTACGTGTACCAGTCGTCGATGTACGACACCCGCAGCCCGATCCGCTCGTAGGCGGCGGTGACGGCTTCCGTGAAGATGTCCTTGCCGCCGATGACGGGCCCCCACTGGCGCGGGGCGAGGTAGCGATCGCGCGCCAGGAGCACGCCGTTGACCGCGCCCGGAACGTACGCGCTGGTCGTCACCGTCGGCGCGGCCGCCGCGCGCGGGGCGGCCGGGTTCTCGGCGAGCCACTTCTGCTGGCCGCGCTCCCCGAGGCTGTCCACGAGGTCGGAGCCGGCGCCCATCCGCGTCAGCCGCGGCACCGGAATCTCCTCGCCCTCGGCGGTCACGGCCTCCGAATCACGGGTGTACAGCGCGGGCACGCGCACGATCTCCTCGTCGGTGATCCCCGTCTCGCGCTTGAGGACCTCCAGGTTGGCCGCGATGCGCCGCGCCGCCATCTGGTTGTCGGCCACCAGGTGACGGGAGGCGAGCGCCTGGTCGATGGTCTCCTTGGGCGCCGGACTGTCGCTGCGGCCGGGCACGGAGAACATCTTCGTCCTGCCGTGGCCGTCGCGCTGGGCGTCGCGCAGCAGCCGCAGCCCCGCCTCCGGGTCGGCGAGCCCGATGCGCCAGCCGCGCGGGGTGTCGGCGGGCAGGAACTGCACGAACTCGTCGACGTGCCCGACGCCCAGCCAGGAGGTGTCCAGCAGCAGCGGGTCCTGCAGCCCCTGTGACGCGAGCAGCGTCCGCATCACCTTCGACGGACGCGCCCCGCTGTCCTTGCGCTCGCCCATGATGATCCGCCCGGCCGGGAAAGAGCGCCCGTTGTGCGCGTAGGGCGGGATGGTCTCCAGGTTCCCCATGGAGTTGAGCGACCAGTCGTCGGGCTCCGCCCGGTCGGTCACCTGCACGACACCGATGTCCCGGCCGCGCACCTTCTCGAACAGCTCCCGGCCCGCGTCCCGGTCCGGCTGGGCGGAGCGCAGCATCACGCGCATCACGTGCCGCCGGCCGCCCGGCCCGGTCATGCTGACGTAGGCCGGTTCGACGAAGTCCTGGGCCCAGGGGTCGGCGTACTTCGTGAACTTGACCAGCGGCGTGGTGACCCCGGCCTTCTCGACCTCCTTGGCGAGCTCGGCGACGAACTTCTGCTGGAGACGGCTGTACGGGCCCTGCCCCTGGACCTCGGTCACCATCACCTGCTGGGTGTTCTGCAGATGGTGGTGCGTCAGCAGCGGGGCGACGCGCAGGGTCACGGCGTCGGAGGTGGACTTGCCGCCGGACGTCACCGTCAGCCGGACCACCGCGCGTCCGTCCCACTTCGCTCTGTCCCGGACGACGTCGGTGGCCTCGACACCGAACTCCACACCGGCACGCAACTCGGCGGCGGTCAGCCGGGTCTGGGCCGTCACCAGCACCCACTTCCCGGCACGCTTGAGGAAGAGGTGCGCGTGGTCGCCTCCCGTGGTGACCTTCAACGCGCCCTTGGCGTCCGCCGGAAGGCCCGGCAGGGGCACGGAACGCACCCGGGCGAGGTCGGCGGCGTCCTCGGCGCCGTTGACCTTCGCGTCGGAACCGTCGTTGCACGCGGCCAGCTTCGCGTCGGACAGCGGGCTGCCGCCGGGCCCGGTGACCGGGCACCGCTTGGCGTCGTCGTCGATGTTGGGCAGGTAGACGGCGCCACGCTCGACGGACCAGCCGTCCTCACCGCTCTTGTCGCTGCCACCGGTGACGTCGACCCGCCCGTCGCGGTTCACATCCGCCCGTAGATCGGCGCGCCCCGCCGTCTCGGCGGCGAGCGCGGAGCCGGCCGGCCCGGCCAGCACGGATCCCGCGGCGGCGATGGCGAGCACCAGGGACCCGGCCGGATACAGGCGCGGACGTATACGTGTACGTGAACGCACAGCACGTTCCTCTCAGTTGCGGGGCTTCGCCCTGCAAGAGGAAGGACAGAGGCTGTGCGTTCACTGTGAGGTGGGAGTTGCTTCCCGCGGGCGTCCGCCGAAGCCCCGCACGGTCACGGGCGCGGCGCCGCCTGCCGGTCGACCGCGATGCCCAGTCGGTCCGCCACGGCCGTGAGGGCCGTCCCGAGCGGGAGCGAGACCCGGGCGAGGGCGTGCCGGTCGCCCCGGGTCGGGTCCCGGTTGACGATCAGCACCGGCTTCCCGGCCTGAGCCGCCTGGCGGACGAAGCGGAGCCCGGACATCACCGTCAGCGAGGAACCCAGGACCAGCAGCGAGGACGCCGCCCGGACCAGCTCACGGCAGTGCTCGACGCGCTGCGGCGGCACGGTCTCACCGAAGAAGACCACGTCCGGTTTGAGGATGCCGCCGCAGACCGTGCAGGGCACCACGCGGAAACCGGCGACCTGGTCGTCCGTGAGGTCGGCGTCACCGTCCGGGTTGATCCCGGCGGCCACCGGCTCGAACCCCGGATTGGCCTCCTCCAGCCGCCGGGCGAGCTCGCGGCGCGGACTGCGGGCGCCGCAGGACAGGCAGACGACCCGGTCCAGGGCGCCGTGGAGCTCCACGACGTCCTCGCTGCCGGCGGCCTGGTGCAGGCCGTCGACGTTCTGGGTGATGACGCCCGAGAGCAGGCCCTGCCGCCCGAACGCGGCCACGGCCCGGTGCCCCGCGTTGGGGAGCGCCCGGCCGAAGGTGCGCCAGCCGAGGTGACTGCGCGCCCAGTACCTGCGCCGGGCCTGGGCACCGGCGACGAAGTCCTGGTAGGTCATCGGCGTGTGCCGGCTCAGGCTCCCGCCCTCGCCCCGGTAGTCGGGGATGCCCGACTCCGTGGAGATGCCCGCTCCGCTGAGCACCAGCACACCGCCGGTGCCCAGCGCGTCGGCGACCGGCTCCAGGTCCGTGGTCCCCGGCGGCAGGTCCCCGTCGGGTGTCCAGCTCAGGGTGGGGCGCATGCGCATGCCGTCAGGGTACGGAACGGCAGCCCAGGATGCGGCCGCCGGCAGTTGGAGGGAGCACCCCGCGGCACACCGAGACACCGACACGGCCGTGTCCCCCGGGGAACGGCCGGTCAGTGCTGAAACCCTCTGAACGGGACAGACGGTCGGAAAGCGGCGCGTGCCCGTCCCGCGCCGCCCGAGCGAGGGATGAGGTGAGTGATGCGTGCGGTGACTGTGCGACCCGGCACCAGGAACTCCGTGGCGGTGAGGGAGGTGCCCGATCCGGCCCCGGCCGCGGGTGAGCTGTTGGTGGACGGCCTGGCGGTGGGGGTGTGCGGAACGGACAAGGAGATCGTCCGCGGCGAGTACGGTTCGGCCCCGCCGGGACGTGACTGGCTGGTCCTGGGACACGAGTCCCTCGGGCGGGTGCGGCAGGCACCTCCCGGAAGCGGCTTCGCGGCCGGGGACCTGGTCGCCGGGGTGGTGCGCCGCCCGGATCCCGAGCCGTGCGGGGCGTGCGCCCGCGGAGAGTTCGACATGTGCCGCAACGGCCGCTACACCGAGCGCGGCATCAAGGAGATCGACGGCTACGGCGCCGAGGCGTGGTGCGTGGAGGCCGACTACGCGGTGAAGCTGGCCCCGCACCTGGACCGCGCCGGAGTGCTCATGGAACCGACCACCGTGGTGGCCAAGGCGTGGGAACAGGTCGAGCGCGTCGGCGGCCGTTCGTGGTTCGAGCCCCGGCGCGTCCTGGTGACCGGCGCGGGCCCCATCGGCCTGCTGGCCGCCCTCCTCGGCACCCGGCGAGGACTGGACGTGCACGTCCTCGACCGGATGACCGAGGGCCCCAAACCCCGCCTGGTACGGGACCTGGGCGCCACCTACCACGCGCGGGACGTCGAGGAGGTCGTCGCGGCCGTCTGCCCGGACGTCGTCATCGAGGCGACCGGCGCGAACGAGCCCGTGCTGGCCTCGCTGACCGGCACCGCGCCCTACGGAGTGGTGTGCCTGACCGGCGTGTCGCCCGCAGGACGCAGGATCACCGTGGACGCGGGTGCGATCAACAGGGAGATCGTGCTGCAGAACGACGCGGTGGTGGGCTCCGTCAACGCCAACCTGCGCCACTACCGGCAGGCCGCCGACGCCCTCGCGGAGGCCGACCCGGCATGGCTGGAGCGCCTGATCACCCGCCGGGTGCCCTTGGACCGCGCGACGGAGGCGTTCACGCCGCAACCGGACGACGTCAAGGCAGTCGTCGATCTCTAGACACTGGCAACGAGATCTCGAAGGGAAGGTTCTGGATGTCCCGGAACTCCGCTCCGCTGGTCGTGGTCATGGGTGTGTCGGGCTCGGGGAAGACCACGGTGGGCCGCTCGCTGGCACAGAGCCTCGGTGTTCCCTACGCCGAGGGGGACGACTTCCACCCCGAAGCCAACGTGGCGAAGATGCGCTCCGGTCAACCCCTGGACGACGAGGACCGCCGCCCCTGGCTGGAGGAGATCGCACGATGGCTGGCCGATCACGCGGACAGCGGGGGTGTGGTGACCTGCTCGGCGCTGAAGCGCCGCTACCGTGACCGGCTGTCCTCCGCCGCCCCGCGCGTGTTCTTCCTGCACCTCGACGGCTCACCCGAGCTGATCGCCGCGCGGCTCTCCGCCAGGCGGGGCCACTTCATGCCGCCCGAGCTGCTCCGCACCCAGTACGCAGACCTCGAACCGCTCGGGGAGGACGAAGCGGGGGCGGCCGTACCGATCGACGGTACGCCCGAGGAGACCGCGGCCCTGGCCCACGCCGCCGTCAGCCCACCCGCAGAGACCGGCCCACCGGCCCCTCGAGGCGCGGAATAGCCCCTACGGCGCGGCCGGTTGATCGCTGGTGCATCGGTCCGACGACGGAGCCGAGGCGTCCTGTCGGGAGAACAGCGTCCTGTCGAGAGAACGGAGTATCCACCGTGGACGTCTTCATCATCGGCATCACCGGCGGCATCGGCAGCCTGCTCGCGCGGAAACTGCGGGCGCGAGGAGACGACGTCCACGGGCTCGTCCGCCGGGACGAGCAGCGGACCGAACTCGCGACGCACGGCGTGCGCGCACACGTCGGCGATCTCTCCACCCTGAGCGAGGAACACCTGGCGGCGGCCTTCGGTGACGCCGACGTGATCGTCTTCAGCGCCGGATCGAACGGAGGCGGCACGCAGGTCACGAAGGCCGTCGACGGCGACGGGGTCGTCAAGGCGATGGGCGCGGCGCGCCTGGCCGGTGTGGAGCGTTTCGTGCTGGTGTCGGTCCTCCCCGAGTCATGGCGGGAGCGCGACCTCGGCGAAGAGGTCGAGTACTACTTCGCCGTCAAGAAGCACGCCGACATCGCGGTCAGCCGCAGCGACCTGAACTGGCTGATCCTGCGCCCCTCGCTCCTCCTCGACGGCCCGGGCACCGGCGCCGTGTCCCTCGGGCCGGCCGAGTTCCACGGTGAGATCACCCGCGAGGACGTGGCCGCCACCCTCGCCGAGCTGCTCCACGAGCCCCGGATCGGCCGGCAGATCCTCGAACTGAACACGGGCTCGACGCCCATCGAGGAGGCGGTCCGGGCGAACGTCCGCTCCTGACCCGTCCCGGCCGGGGTGGGCGGTCCTCATCCGGCCGCCGGCCCTGACCCGGCGGCGCGGTGGTCGCTGGGCCTCGTGCCCCGCAGCCTCTTGAACGCCATGCTCAGCGCGAAGGCGTTGGAGTAGCCCACCTTCCTCGCGATCGTGCCCACCGTGTGGTCGGTCTGCCGCAGCAGGTCCGCGGCCAGGGCGATGCGCCAGCTCGTGAGGTAGGCCATGGGCGGTTCGCCGACCAGCGCGGTGAACCGCCGGGCGAGCGCGGCCCGCGACACCCCCGCCCCGGCGGCCAGGTCCGCGACCGTCCAGGGGCGGGCGGGCGCCGCGTGCAGCAACCGCAGCGCCGCGCCGACGACCGGGTCGTCCAGCGCGCGGCACCAGGCCGGGGCATCGGCATCGGGATCGTCGAACCAGCCGCGCAGCGCGGAGACCAGCATCAGATCCAGCAGCCGGTCGAGCACGAGCTGCCGTCCCGGCCGCTCCCGGGCGATCTCCTGAGCCACCAGCTGCACCGCCGGGTGCGGGCTGTCCTCGCCCGGCACCACCAGCACGGGAGGCAGCGCCCGCACCAGTCGTTCGCTGAGTTCCCCGCGACTCTCGAAAGCCCCGCTGAGGAGCACGGGGGCTCCGTCAGCCGGTGTCCCGCACGTCCGGGCGGGCCCGGTGGCCTGCCCGGCGCCCCGGCCCCCGGGCAGTAGTCGGCGCCGGTCACCACCGCCGAGGGTGTGCTCGCGGGGTCGTCCGCCACCGTGTAGGGAGCGTCGCCACGGACGACCGCGATGTCTCCGACCCCGACGGGCACCGGCTCGTGCCCGTCGGGAACGATCCAGGCCCGGCCGCGCAGCATCACGGCCAGCGTCAGCGGAGCGCCGGTGGCGATGCGCAGGGCCCAGGGCGGTCGCATGATCGTCTGCCGGAAGACGGCACCGCGCGCCCGGACTTCGGCCAGCAACTGCGACACCCCATCCTGATCTCTGACCCCTGCCCGCACCTGCGCGGCGCGACCTGACCACGCGCCGCGCAGGCGACCTCAACGAGCCGCGTGCAACCGCGTCACGGCGCCGACCGACGGTGGCCCGGACGCGTGGGACGCGGTGAGAAGCGCGCCGTGGACGGCCGAGGAAGCCGCTCGGCCGACGTACACGGCGACATCGGGCGGCCACACGTCGTGCTCCTGGTGAATGAGCAGGGAGACCGCCCCGTGCACACCGGCGCAGACCTGCCTCGCGGTCTCGGTCGGGCTCTCGACCGGCACTCCGGACTCGAGACAGGCCACGACCTTCTCGCGGAAGTGCCGAAAGCACGCGTCCGCGTTCCGGCGGCTGGCTTCCGTGGCCTCGCCGGTCATCACCAGCCGGTACTGGGCGGGGTGGCGAAGTCCGAACGAGATGTAGGCGGCGCAGTTCTCGTAGAGCGCCGTCACGGGGTCCGGGACCGCCCGGGACACGGCCTCCAACTCGGCGAACAGCGACGCCCACACGCGCAGGCATGTCGCGTGGACGAGCTCCGTCTTCGAGGCGAAGTGGAGGTAGACGGCCGGGGGACTGACCCCCGCCCTGGCCGCCACCGCGCGAATCGTCAACGCGTCGGCGCCGCCCTCTTCGAGCAGTTCACCGGCGATGTCGAGGAACTGGTTCCGGAGCGCACCGCCCTGGCCCTTCGCGGCGCGAACTCGGGAGCTGGTCACAGCTGGGACTCCGCGGGATGTGAGGCGGGGTCAGGACGACCGTGGCGTGACCGCGGTGACCACCTGGGTGACCTTGGCGCACAGCTCGCCCTCGGCGTCACGGATGTCGACCTCGACGACGGTGTTGCGCCCCGTACGCAAGGGGCTGGCTGTCGCAACGACGCTCGTGCGGGCCGGACTGAGGAAGTGCGTCGTCGACTCCACGGTGGCCGGTGCGGCGCCGGGCGGGCCGTTGAGCGCGGCACACACGGCAGCGCAGACGTCGGCCAGTCCCATCAGCGCTCCGCCGTGGAGCCCTCCGCCCACCGTGGACAGGGAGACGTCGTGCACCAGCGTGGCCCGGACGGCGGCCGGCGTGATCTCGTCGAACACGACTCCGAGCGTCTTCGCGTACGGCGCGAGCGCGTACACCTCTTCGGCGTCGATCGTCAGCATCCGCCACCCCTGTCAGCGCTGTGAATGAACGAAGTTAACTTACCGGCGTTAACTTATCGACGTTAATCAGCGGCGTCAACGAGCGTATGGAGAACCCGCGTTGACGTGACGGCCTCGGTGCGATGCGGTGCGCTCGGAAGTCGATCTGGTCGACGAGGCGGCGCGAACCGGCGGCAGAAAACAGCGAAGGCAAGGAGACCTCTCCTTGCCTGTCTCAAGTTATAGCGCATAGGGGGGCTTGCGGCAAGGCCCGGGGCACGGCGCAGAATCATCGGCGACCAAGACCAGCACCTGCGGAAACGGGGCACTACATGCGTGAGTTGTTGTCGCATCGGAGCACGGCGGTAGCGGAGGTGCGGCGGTGAACGAGCAGTATGTGCTGGACCTTCGAGAGATCGACCGGACGCAGCTCGCGGTCGCGGGCGGCAAGGGCGCGCACCTGGGAGCGCTGTCCCGGATCGAGGGCGTCCGGGTCCCGGACGGCTTCTGCGTGACGACGGACGCCTTCCGGCGGACCATGGCGCAGGCACCGTCGATCGAGGACGAGCTCGACCGACTGGCACGCGTGGCCCCGGACGACCGGGATGCGATCCGCACCCTCAGCGCGCGGATCCGCCGCACCATCGAAGAGACGGCCGTCCCGGACGACATCACGGCGGCGATCACCCACGCGCTCGCGCGCCTCGGCGAGGACACGGCCTGCGCCGTCCGGTCCAGCGCGACGGCGGAGGACCTGCCGACGGCCTCGTTCGCCGGCCAGCAGGACACGTACCTCAACGTCGTCGGCACACCGGCGATCCTGCGGCACGTCAGCCGGTGCTGGGCCTCGCTCTTCACCGAGCGGGCCGTGACCTACCGCCGGCGCAACGGCATCGACGACCGCACGGTCCACATGGCGGTGGTCGTGCAGCGGATGGTCTTCCCGCAGGCCGCCGGCATCCTGTTCACGGCCGACCCCGTCACGGGCAACCGGAAGGTCGCGACCGTGGACGCCGGCTACGGCCTCGGCGAGGCCCTGGTCTCCGGCCTGGTGAACCCGGACGTCTTCAAGGTGCGTGACGGCGAAGTCGTCGCCAAGGAGATCGCCGCCAAACAGCGCGCCGTGCACGCCCTGCCGGGCGGCGGCACGCAGGAAGTGACGATCGACGCCGAGCGGCAGGAGCAGCCGGCGCTGACGGATGCGCAGGCCGTGCGGCTCGTGCGGCTCGGGCGGCGGATCGAGGCGCACTTCGGCCGTCCCCAGGACATCGAGTGGTGCCTGGTCGACGACGACTTCCGGATCGTGCAGAGTCGGCCGATCACGACACTGTTCCCCGTCCCCGAGACCGGAGATCAGGAGAATCACGTCTATGTCTCCGTCGGTCACCAGCAGATGATGACCGATGCCATGAAGCCCCTCGGGCTCTCCATGTGGCGGCTGACGGCCATGGCGCCCATGCACGAGGCCGGCGGGAGGCTGTTCGTCGACGTCACGCCGCGCCTGGCCTCGCCCGCGGCCCGCGCGGGCCTCCTGGACATCGTGGGCAGGGGCGACCCACTGGTCAGGGACGCGCTCGAAACCGTCCTCGACCGGGGCGACTTCGTCCCGTCGCGGCCGGACCAGAGCCCCGCCGGACCGCCGCGCGGCGGCGCCTCCGCCCCGATCGAGACCGACCCGGCGATCGTCACCGAGCTGATCGAGCGCAGCCAGGAATCCGTCGCCGCCCTGAGGCGCGACATCCGGACGAAGAGCGGACCGGAGCTGTTCGACTTCCTCCTGGAGGCCTTCGCGGAGCACAAGCGGGTCCTCGGTGATCGGCTGAGCATGCAGGTGATCATGGCCGGGATGGAGGCCACATGGTGGCTCAACGACAAGCTGCAGGAGTGGCTGGGGGAGAAGAACGCGGCCGACACGCTCACGCTGTCCGCCCCCGGCAACATCACGTCGGAGATGGGACTGGAACTGCTCGACGTCGCGGACGTCATCCGCCCGCATCCCCAGGTGGTGGCCTTCCTGCAAGGCGTCGGGGACGAGAACTTCCTGGACGAGCTGGCGAAACTCCCGGGCGGGACCGAAGCGCGCGACGCGATCGAGGCCTACCTCGACCGGTACGGCATGCGCTGCGCCGGCGAGATCGACATCACCAGGCCCCGCTGGAGCGAGCGCCCCGGCACGCTCGTGCCGGCGATTCTCGACAACGTCAGGAACTTCGCACCGGGCGCCGCCCGGCAGCGCTTCGAGCAGGGTCTGCGGGAGGCGCGGAAGAAGGAGCAGGACGTGCTGTCACGCCTGCGTGCCCTGCCGGACGGGGACCGGAAAGCCGACGAGACCAAGCGGATGATCGACCGGGTCCGCACGTTCATCGGGTACCGGGAGTACCCGAAGTACGGCATCGTCAGCCGCTACTTCGTCTACAAGCAGGCCCTGCTGGAGGAGGCCGAGCGGCTCGTGCGGGCCGGCGTGCTCGCCGAGCGGGAGGACGTCTTCTACCTCACCTTCCAGGAGTTCCACGAGGTGGTGCGCTCGCAGCGGGTGGATCACCGGCTCATCCGGCAGCGCGAGGACGCGTTCCGCACGTACCAGGCCCTCACACCGCCCCGGGTGCTCACCTCGGACGGCGAGGCCCTGAACGGCGCCTACCGGCGCGACGACGCGCCGGACGGTGCCCTGATCGGCCTGGCGGTCTCCGCCGGGACCGTCGAGGGCCGGGCCCGCGTCGTCCTCGACATGGCGCAAGCCGATCTCCAGGCGGGTGACATCCTCGTCACGGCCTACACGGACCCCAGTTGGTCGCCGCTGTTCGTCGGCATCGCGGGCCTGGTGACCGAGGTGGGCGGCCTGATGACCCATGGCGCGGTGATCGCCCGCGAGTACGGCCTGCCGGCCGTCGTCGGCGTGGACCAGGCCACCCGCCTGATCCGGGACGGCCAGCGCATCCGCGTCCACGGCAGCGACGGGTACGTCGAACTCCTGCCGTGACCGGCCCCACGGTGCGGTGACCGGCCCCACGGTGCGGTGACCGGCCGCACGGTGTCCTGACCGACCCCCTCCGTGCGGTGACCGGCCGCACCGGGAAGGCGCAGGCGGGAGGGGGAGGGAGAGCGTGCGCCGGGTCCGGCCTCCGGCCCGCCGGTGGGGCCGGCCCCGCTCGCGGGCCTTCTCCGGGAAACCGGCCTCACCCACCCCCGCCGGGTCGCCCACGCCGGCCATCAGGCAACGTGGGACCTGGTGACGAGACGGTCGTCGCCGGCGGTGGCGGACGCGGTGTCCGCCACCGGAGACGGAAGGAAGCAGCACACATGCGCACCATCCCGGTCCACGACCTGGAGGAGGCGTTCCGATGAGCGGAGCCGAGGACCCCGTCCTCTTCCACGTCACCGGACGCGCCGCCCGGATCACGCTCAACCGGCCCCGGGCCCTCAACGCCCTCACCCACACCATGGTCCGCCGCATCGACGAGGCACTGACCGCGTGGGAAGGCGACCCGGCCGTGGAGACCGTGGTCATCACCGGCGCGGGGGAGCGCGGCCTGTGCGCGGGCGGTGACATCCGCGCCATCCACGACGACGCCCGCGACGGCGACGGCTCGGCGTCCCGCGCGTTCTGGCGCGACGAGTACCGCCTCAACGCCCGGATCGCCCGCTACCCCAAGCCGTACCTCGCCGTGATGGACGGCATCGTGATGGGCGGCGGTGTCGGTGTCTCGGCCCACGGCAGCGTCCGCGTCGTCACCGAGCGGTCCCGGGTCGCCATGCCGGAGACCGGCATCGGCTTCGTACCGGACGTCGGCGGCACCCATCTGCTCGCCCGGGCACCCGGCGAGTGCGGCACCCACCTCGCCCTGACCGGGACCCAGGCCGGCGCCGCCGACGCGCTGCTGTGCGGGCTCGCCGACCACTACGTGCCCTCCGCCTCGCTGCCGCGCCTCCTCGACTCTCTGACCGAGCTGCCCGCGAGCGAGGCGCTGGCCGGGTTGGTGCGGACGCCCCCGCAGGGAGCCCTGGCCGACCAGCGGGACTGGATCGACACCTGCTACGCCGCCGACACCGTCGAAGAGATCGTGGACCGGCTCCTCGCGCACGGCGACCCCGCCGCCAAGGAGGCCGCGGAGACCCTGCTCACCAGGTCACCGACCGCCCTCAAGGTCACCCTCGCCTCCCTGCGCCGGGCCCGGGCCCTCGGCTCGCTGGACCGCGTCCTGGAGCAGGAGTACCGCGTGTCCTGCGCCGCGCTCGGCACACCCGACCTGGTCGAGGGAATCCGCGCCCAGGTCGTCGACAAGGACCGCAGGCCGCGCTGGTCGCCGAAGACTCTCGCCGAGGTCACCGACGCCGACGTCGAGCGGTTCTTCAGCGGTGCCGGCCTCCGGCACGAACCGGGGCTCGCGGCGCCGTCCGACGCCTCTGCGGAGGATGCCAGGTGAGCGCGACCGTCGCAGGCGCGACTCGGGACGGGCCGGTACGGCCCGTCGGTGCCGAGCCGCACCGACGACGGACGACACGTCGCTGATGGCGGGGGCCGGTGACGGCTAAGCCTCCGGCCCCCGGGAACGACGAGGTGTCAGAGCATGAGCAACAGCCGCGTGTTGGACACCAGCTTCCGGTTGACGCTGGTGCTCTGCACGAAGATGGTGAAGTCGTCGTTGTGGTCCGGCTTGACGCGCACTTCCGTGTTCGGCAGGCCGAGCAGGCTTCGGGCGGCCGGCCCCGTGTACACCCGGTCCGTCTTCTTCTCCAGCACCGCGATCTGCTTCTGCGCCTGGATCTTCTCGGACTTGCTCAGCTGGTAGAAGGCCGCGCCGGTGCGGTAAGGATGCCCGCATTCGGTGACCCACTCCCGGATCCCCGCGTCGCGAGCCACCGGGATCAGCTGGTACTTCGAGGGTTCGACCGGGATGAGACCGGCCGCCTTGATGGTGTCCTTGTTGACCGCGTCCGCGCCGGTGGAGAACACCGCCCGCGATCCGCGGATGCCCTGGGTGCGCCCCACCATGAAGTTCTCGGTGGCCTGCCGGATGACCTGCCCGGCCTCCTCCAGGCCCTGCGTGCTGGTGGCGTCCCATATGGCGATGTTGTCCTTGGGGAAGCCGCACTGCATGGCCTCGCGCTTGCCCATCTGGTCGGGCACCAGGACGGCCAGCGTCCAGTTGTCCTGCTGGGTCGCCATCATCTCGGCGACGGCCTTGACCAGTTCACGCGGATCCCGGGTGGGGGAGTCCGCGCTCCGATGGCTGGCGTTCTCCTGTCCGTCGGTCAGGACGAACGTCAAGAAGCTGTGGTCGCCGTACAGTTGGGCCGTCTGGGCCAGTTCCCGCTGCGACTTCAGCGCGGCGGCCAGCAGGGCCGTCATGCCACCAGGGCGGTACAGCTGCTTCAGCGACGGCATGCGCAGCACGTCCTTGTCGTAGATGACGCACTCCACCTTGTCGGCGAAGACGTACACCGTGACGCGCGTTTCCTGGTCCAACTCCCTCGAACGGCGGGCGAGATAGGCGATCTGCTGATCGGCGACTTCGACCACCTTGCCGCTCAGATGCGACATGGACGAGCTGGCATCCAGCACGAGCGCAACGTGGTTGATGTAGTTCTGGGTTCCGGTCGTCACAGCTCCCCCTCGTTCCGGCTAGGTGTTCTCACCTTCTCACCCACCACTGACAATCGATCTTGGCTCGGGCACCCGGGGAGAGGGTGCCCGAGCGCTCACAGCACCGGAGCCTCAGGCCGCGACAGCGCAGCCCACGGGCGACGGAGCCGACTGCCCTCGCGTCACCGGTCGAGGGCCGGGAGGTCCGCGAGCGCCTCCTCCACCGCCGCGAGGACCGGCAGCGGCGCCTTGTCCAGAGGCTCGCGCAGCTCGCGGCCCCGCCACCACCGCGTCGTACGGCGGAACGCCTCCGCGCGCGCCTCGTCGATGCCGCGGACGGCGTCCAGCACGGCCTGGTACGCCGCCCGGTCGTCGATGATCGTGTCCAGGCCGCTGCCGAGCGTCAGCCTGCCGCGCGGTGACGACGGCCGGGGATGACGCTCGACCCAGGTGTACGTCCCGCTGCCGACTTCGTGCCGTGCTCCGGAGGGCAGTTCGACGACGGCCCGCGTGTTGGGCGGGACCCGGGCGTGGAAGGACACCTCGTCGCCGTCGCGCCGCCAGCCCGCTTCCGCCGGCCCGTACGGGGTCTCGTGCCGGGCCGAGGCGTCGTCCAGGTCGTCGAGCAGGGTCGGGGCGATGTTGATGACGCGGTACGCCGGTTCGAGCGGGGCGAGTCCGGCGACGTCGCGGTGCAGCCAGTCGGCCACGGCACCCAGGGCGTAGTGGTTGAAGGACGTCATCTGGCCCGGGTTGATCGAGCCGTCCTCCAGCATCGAGTCCCAGCGTTCCCACACCGTGGTCGCGCCCATCGTGACGGGATACAGCCATGAGGGGCATTCCGTCTGGGTCAGCAGGCGTGAGGCGGCGGTGGCATGGCCGGTCTCCGTCAGGGCCTCGCAGACGATCGGGGTCCCGACGAAGCCGGTCGCGATGCGGTAACCGGCGGCGCGGACCAGGTCGCGCAGCCGGTCGCCCAGGGCCTGCCGCCGCTCGCCGTGGACGAGACGGAAGACGATGGCGAGCGCGTAGGCGGTGGGGGAGTCGGACATCATGCGTCCGTGCGGTGTGACGTAGGCGCCGCGGAAGGCCTCGGCGATCCGCTCCGCCAGGTCGCCGTAGTGCCGGGCGTCGGCCTCCCGGCCGAGGAGGGCCGCGGCCCGGGCGGTCAGCAGTGCCGAGCGGTGGAAGTAGGCGGTGGCCACGATGCCCGCGTCGGTCTTGGCGTCACCGGGCCGCTCGGGCGGCGCGTCGGGGTCGAGCCAGTCGCCGAACTGCAGTCCCTCCTCCCACAGCAGGTCGCTGCCCGCCCGGTCCCGCACCACGTCCACCCAGGCCGCCATGGCGGCGTAACAGTCCCGGAGCGTCTCGTGGTCCGCGAAGCGTTCCCACAGCACAGTCGGCACGACGGTGATGGCGTCCCCCCAGGCCGCGACCGGCTTGAGGAGCCCGGGCACCTGCGGAATCACCGCCGGCACGACCATGGGCACGACCCCGTCCGCGGCCCGCTGTTCGAGCCTGACGTCCTCCAGCCAGGACCGCAGGAAGGCGTCGCAGTCGTAGAGGAAGGCGGCGGCCGGGGCGAAGACCTGGATGTCGCCGGTCCAGCCGAGGCGTTCGTCGCGCTGCGGGCAGTCGGTCGGGAGGGAGAGGAAGTTGCCGCGCATGCCCCATACGACGTTGTCGTGGAAGCGCTGCAACAGCGAGTGGGAGGTGCTGAAGTCGCCGGTCCGGACCATGTCGGTGTGCAGCACGACGGCCGTCACGTCCTCGGGTGCGAACGCGCCCGGCCAGTCGCCGACTTCGACGTAGCGGAAACCGTGGAAGGTCCACTTCGGTTCCCAGACCTCCTCCCCGTCGCCGCTCAGGGTGTACCGGTCGGTGGCGGCGGCGTTGCGCAGGGGCCGGGTGCCGAGTTCTCCGTGTTCCAGGACCTCGGCGTGGCGCAGGGTGACGGTGTGCCCGGCCCGACCGGTGACCCGGATCCGGACCCGCCCGACGAGGTTCTGGCCGAAGTCGAGGATGGTCCGGCCGCTCGGTGAGGTCAGGACGCGTTCGACGGCACGGTGCTCCGTCACGCGGACCGGCGGTGCCGAGCGGGGAACCGGCGTCACCTCGGGGACGCCCGGCAGTCGGACGGGGCTCCAGCGCGCGTCGTCGAACGACGGGTCCGACCAGCCGGGGACGGCCAGGCGGGCGTCGTAGGTCTCGCCCTGGTAGAGACCGGCCGACACGACCGGCGCCCGCGCCCAGTGCCACCGCTCGTCGGTGAGCACCGTCTCCGCACCGCCGTCCTCGTACTCCAGTGTGAGCTGCGCGGCGGCGGCCGGCGGTCCTTCGTAGAAGCGGGCGGCGGCGTCGCGGAACCCGAAGCGCTCGGTGTACCAGCCGCCGGTCAGCGTGATGCCGAGGGCGTTGCGGCCGGGGCGCAGGAGCGCGGTGACGTCGGCGACGTCGAGGAGGACGCGCCACTGGTAACTGCTCCAGCCGGGCTTGAGCTCGGCGTCGTCGACCAGGGCGCCGTTGAGGCGGAGGTCGTAGGCGCCGAACGCGGTGGAGTGCAGCAGGGCGCGGCGGACCGGGCGGGGCACCTCGAAGGTGACGCGCAGGAGCTGCGGCTCCTCGGATCCCGAGCCGACGAACCGGGCGTGCCACTGGCCGGGGGCCAGGAACCCGGCGGTCGCCTCGGTGGCCGCGCTCCACTCGGAGACGGAGCCGTCCTTGCCGTGCACCCGCACGCGGACCTGGACCGTCTCACACGGCCGCAGGGGCGTGAAGGGCCAGTCGACCAGCACGGATTCGGGTCCGTCGACCCGCGCCGTCGTGGTCCCGCCGGCACGGGTGACCTCGATGTCGGCGGCGGCCTGCACCCATGAGGGCAGCTCCGTCGTGGTCTTCCAGGACAGCGGGGGACGGGAGTCGGGGACGAACGGTTCGTCGCTGTGGCCGATGCGCGGGGCTCCGGCCTGCACCATGGCGGCACGGGTCATCGGGCGTCTCCGGTGGTGGTGGCGGTCAGGGCGCCGGCCGTCGCCCCTGTCCCGGCCGGGGGCCGCTGCACACGCCGGATGATCAGCATGCCGATCCCGCCGGAGACCAGGGCGAAGAAGGTCAGCAGGACGTACAGGCCCGACGGGCTCCAGTCGATCAGCGCCGGGGTGACGAGCGCGAACCCGGACGCGACGAGGCGGGCGACGGCCATCGTGGCCCCCTGCACCGTGGCCCGCGCGTTCACCGGGAACGACTCCTGGGTCCAGATCTTGTACAGCGCCTCACCGACGAACGGGAAGCCGATGTTGTACAGCACCAGCGCGACGATCATGACCGGCAGGACGACGCCGCCGGTGACGGCGATCAGGAGCTGGCAGGACGTGAAGATCACGACGCCCGCCGCGAAGAAGCGGCTGCGCCACCGGGTGTCGGCGATGCGCGTGAAGACGATCGTGCCGGCCAGGCCGATGAGGGTGGTCCCGAAGGACAGGCCGGTCGCGAAGGACTGCGAGGAGCCGCCGACCGTGACGAGGAAGTAGGTCTTGAACGAGCCGAAGGTGTTGGCGACCAGGGTGAAGAAGAGGTAGAAGAGCGCGGTCAGCAGCATCATGGCGGCCAGGCGGCGGTCGCGGAACAGGGCGCGCAGCGGCAGCGCGCGGGACGGGTCGACCCCCTCGGCGGTGTGTCGGGAGTCGGCTTCGGCCTCCAGCTGCCGGAACGGCGGGTAGAACGCCCGGAAGGCGAAGGTCGCGACGGCGAGCACCGCGAGGGTGGCGAAGATCAGCCGGATGCCGAACGTGCCGAGCGTGGCGACGGCGAAGCCCAGGGAGGTCGCGAAGACCACCCCGGCGGTCCACATGACGTGCGTGAACGCGACGAGCCTGCCCTCGGCACCGGCCGGCGCCCGCTCGGAGAGGACGGCGATGGAGGTCGGGAGGTCCGCTCCGGCGGCGACACCGATCACGATGACACCGACGACGAGCACGCCCGCGCCGGGTGCGAACGCCACGGCGAGGGCGGCCACCGCGTAGAGCAGGATCGTCAGGGAGAAGACCCGGCCGCGGCCGAGGAGGTCCGCCAGCCGGCCTCCGGTCAGCGCGCCCACGGCGATGAACAGGGTCAGCGCCGATCCCAGGAGGCCGACCGTCCAGAGGTCGAGCCCGAAGCTGTCCTGCCACAGGGCCAGCCCCAGCCCGACCGAGATGATGGCTCCGGAGTCCAGGAACGAGGCCATCCCTGCGGCCACGGCCAGCATCCAGTGTCTCCGGTCGAGCTGCGGCGGCGTCGCGTTGATCTGCGCCATGAGGTGCTCCATTCTGCACGGAGGCAGTCCCGCGCCTCCGCTGGTAATACGTTTTACCAAGGTTGCGTACAAGGGAGCCCGACAGTCCGTGCACCCGTCAAGGGGTCGGTCGGCAAAAGGTGAAACGATTTACTAGCAGGGTGGACCGCAAAGGCCCGCTTCCCGGGGAGACGGGGGTTCAGCCGCCGGTGGAGGCGCGTACCACGAGTTCGGGCGAGAACTCGATCTGTGGCACCGTGCGTCCCTCACCCGCCGCGCCGGGATCGCGCAGCGCGGCGATCTCGTCGATCAGCAGATCGGCCGCCGCGGCACCCAGCCGGGCGTGCGGGGTGCGCACGGAGGTCAGGGGTACCACGGTCGACTGGGCGAACTCGATGTCGTCGTAGCCCACCACGGCGATGTCGTCCGGGACGCGCACCCGCCCGCCGGTCACGAAGGACTGGATGACACCGATGGCCAGCAGGTCGTTGGCGCAGAACAGGGCGTCCGGGCGGTCGGCGGGGGCACGGGCCGCGAGCCGGTCGGCACAGGCGATGCCCGCCTGCACGGACCGCTCCGGTACGGAGATGATCTCCAGGCTCGCGTCCGGCACGTTCTCGATCACGGACAGGGCGCCGCGCTGCCGGTCGGCGACCTGTCGCAGGTCCAGTGAGGAGGCGACGAACCCGATCTTCCGCCTGCCCAGTCCGATCAGGTGCCGGACCGCCAGCCGGCTGCCGGCGACGTGGTCCGTCGAGACCGAGGCCTGCCTGGGGGAGACCGCGCGCCGTGCGCTGAGCACACTGGCGATGCCGCGCCGGCGCAGCCGGTCGAGTTCCGGCTCGACATCGCCCACGGGCGAGACGATGATGCCGCCGACGCGCTGCTGCTCGAAGAGTTGCAGGTAGTCCCGCTCCCGCTGCCGAGAGCCGGTGTCGTTGGCCATCAACAGGTACATGCCGCGTGCGGACACGCGCTGTTCGATCGCCGCGGCGATCTGCGGCGTGGTGGCACTGGCGAGTTCGAACGCGAGGTACCCGATCACCGGGCTGACGCCGGTGCGCAGCATGCGGGCGGCGTCGTTGGGCACGAACCCCAGCGCTTCCACCGCCTGCCGGATGCGCTCCCGAGTGGCCTCGGAGAGTTTGTGGGGCTTGTGGAAGTAGTTCGACACCGATGACTGGGACACCCGGGCGAGCTCGGCGACATCCCTGATGGTGACCTTGTTCAGGAGTCCTCCCCGCCACGTCCTTCGACCCGCGCCGCAGCTCAGCGGCATGACCATGGTAGTCCCGGCGACCCCGGTTCCCGGCCTCGCGCCCCGGCCCGGTCCCCGGTCTCGCGCCCCGGCCCGGTCCCCGGTCTCGCGCCCCGGCCCGGTCCCCGGTCTCGCGCCCCGGCCCGGTCCCCGGTCTCGCGCCCCGGCCCGGTCCCC
>NZ_JBEYZD010000017.1:99684-149574 GCF_040645895.1 Streptomyces olindensis
CCGGCCTCGCGCCCCGGCCCGGTCCCCGGCGTCCTGGGCGGCGCCGTCGGCGATCGTCCTTGGCGCACCCGCCGGCGAGCGTCCTGGGCGCCCGGATGGGGAACGTTTCCCATCGTCCTGCGCGAGTCGTTGACACGGCCCGCGGGAGGGTTCAGGATCACGTCTGCAAGTACGGCATTGAAACGATTCAACACATTCCTCCGAGCGGGCCCGCTCCCCGCAGCACTCCCTGGGAAGGTCCCCTCGATGCAGTACGTCTCCCGCCGGTCCGCCCTGCGCTCCGCCATAGCCGTCGCCCTTGCCCCGACCCTGGGCTCCCTGGTTCTTCCGGGTCTCGCGCCGACGGCGTCCGCCGCGGTCGACTGGACCGCGAAGTGGATCTGGGCGCCCGCCACTTCGACGAACCAATGGGTGGCCTTCCGCAGATCGTTCACCCTCGCGACCGCCCCTTCCCAGGCCGTGACCCGGATCGCGGTGGACTCGAAGTACTGGCTGTGGGTGAACGGCACCCTGGTGGTGTTCGACGGCGGGCTCAAGCGCGGCCCCAACCGCACGGACACCTACTACGACGAACTCGACCTCGCCCCGTACCTGAAGAGCGGGAGCAACACGATCGCGCTGCTGGTCTGGCACTTCGGCAAGCAGGGCTTCTCGCACCACAGCAGCGGCAAGGGCGGCCTGTTGTTCCAGTCGGACATCCAGGCCGGCTCGACGACCACCCGGCTGGTCAGCGACACCGGTTGGAAGCACACCGTTCACCCGGGCTACTCGAACAACACCAGCGGCACGCAGGTCAACTTCCGGCTGCCCGAGTCCAACATCCACTACGACGCCCGGGCCGCCGCCGTCGTGTCGGGCTGGCGGTCGCCCGGCTTCGACGACAGCGGCTGGACGGCCCCGACCGACTACGGCGCGGCGGGCGCCTCGCCCTGGAACGCCCTCGTCGAGCGGCCGATCCCGCTGTTCCGCTACTCCGGACTGAAGTCCTACACCAACGCCGCGTCGCTGCCCTCCTCGGGCCAGGGCGCCACCGCGATCTCGGCCACCCTGCCGTCCAACATCCAGGTGACCCCGTTCCTGAAGGTGGACGCCCCGGCCGGTGCGGTGATCGGCGTCCAGACCGACCACTACGACGACGGCGCCGGGCTGGTGGGCATCGAGCCGGGGACGCAGTACAACGTGCGCGCCACCTACGTCTGCACCGGCGGCGTCCAGGAGTTCGAGCCGCTGGCCTGGATGAGCGGCACCGCCGTGCGGTACACGATCCCGGCGGGCGTGACGATCCTGGAACTGAAGTACCGGGAGTCCGGTTACGACACCGACTTCACGGGCTCGTTCAGCAGCGGCGACGCCTTCCTGGACACGCTGTGGACCAAGGCCGCCCGCACGATGTACGTCAACATGCGGGACAACTACATGGACTGCCCCACCCGCGAACGGGCCCAGTGGTGGGGCGATGTCGTCAACCAGCTCAAGGAGGGCTTCTACACCTTCGACACCCGCTCCCACGCGCTCGGCAAGAAGGCCATCGCCCAGCTCGCCGCCTGGCAGAAGGACAGCGGAGCGCTGTACTCGCCGGTCCCGGCGAGCATCTGGACCGCCGAACTGCCCGTGCAGATGCTCGCCTCGGTGTGGTCGTTCTGGACGTACTACCTCTACACCGGTGACGCGAGCGCCGTCACCGTCGCCTACCCGGCGGTGAAGCGGTACCTGAACCTGTGGAGCCTGGACGCCGACGGCTTGGTCAACCACCGGGCCGGCGACTGGGACTGGGAGGACTGGGGCACCGACATCGACGCCCGCGTCCTGGACAACTGCTGGTACTACCTGGCCCTGGACACCGCCGTGAAGCTCGCCGGCCTCAGCGGCAACGACGCGGACGTCGCCGGATGGCAGGCCCGGCGCGACAGCGTCAAGGCCAACTTCGACCGCGTGCTGTGGGACGCCTCCCGGAGCGAGTACCGCTCACCCGGCTACACCCGCGACACCGACGACCGAGCCAACGCCCTGGCCGTGGTCGCCGGCCTGGCCGGCACCGCACGCCACCGGGCGGTGACCGAGGTGCTGCGCACCCACCTCAACGCCAGTCCCTACATGGAGTTCTACGTCCTGGAGGCGCTGTACCTGATGGGCGCGGCCACCGTCGCCGAGGAGCGCATGCGCAACCGCTTCGCCGCCCAGGTCGCCGACCCCGCCTGTCACACGCTGTGGGAGCTGTGGACCAAGGCCGACGGCACCGACAACCACGCCTGGAACGGCGGCCCGCTGTACGCGCTGTCCGCGTACGCGGCCGGGGTCCGCCCCACCGCGCCGGGCTGGACGGCGTACGAGGTGGTCCCGCAGACGGGCACCCTCACGAAGATCGACACGGTGACGCCCACCGCCAAGGGCGACATCCGCTTCGGCATCGTGCGCGACGGCACCCAGGTGACCCTGACCCTGACCTCGCCGAAGGGGACGACCGCCCGGGTGGGCGTGCCCACGTACGGAGGCGCCCGGCCGGTCGTGAAGGCCAACGGCACCACGGTCTTCACCGACGGCTCCGCCACCGGCGGCGTCAGCGGTCTGACCCAGGCGGGCAAGGACTCCTCGTACGTCTACTTCACCGTCCAGCCGGGCACGTGGACGTTCACGGCGACGGGCACGGGCCGTCTCGACGACCTGGCCCTCGGCCGTCCGGTCACCAGCAACAACAGCCTGGAGAACGGCGACTGGGGCCGTAGCCGGCTCACCGACGGCACACTCCGCAGCGCGGCCGGGGCGAAGGGCTACACCAGCAACGAGTTCACCTCCGCCGACGTCGGCGCCAGCCCCGTGTGGGTGGAGATCGACCTCGGGGCCGACACCGACCTCGACGCCGTACGCCTCTTCCCGCGGACCGACACCCCGGCGGCGGGCGGCGGAACCGCGGGGTTCCCGGTCGACTTCACGATCCGGACCCGCCGCGACGGCTCCGGCACGTACACCACCGTCCGGACCGTCACCGGGCAGCCGAACCCCGACGGCCGCGTGCAGACGTACGGGTTCAGGACGACCACCGCCCGCCATGTGCGCCTCGAAGCGACCAGGCTCGGCGCCCCCGCGGCCGACGAGGCCGCCAAGTACCGCCTCCAGCTCGCCGAACTCACCGTCCCCACCGCCGCGATCACCGTCACCGGCAACTACACCCTGGAGAACGGCGACTGGGGCAAGACCCGCCTGTTCGACGGCACCACGACGAGCGTGGCCGGTGCCAAGGGGTTCACGAGCATCGACTTCTCCTCCGCCGACGTCGGTGACACACCGGTGTGGGTCGAGATCGACCTCGGCGCCGACCGGGCGATCGGCTCCGTCACCCTCCACCCGCGCACCGACACGACGGCCGCGGGCGGCGGAACCGCGGGCTTCCCGGTCGACTTCACGCTGCAGACCCGCGCCGACGGTGCCTCCTCCTACACCACCGTGCGCACGGTCACCGGCCAGAGCAACCCCGACGGAGCCGCCCAGACCTACACGCTCACCACCGCGAGCGGACGTTACCTGCGACTGCGCGCCACCAGACTCGGCAGACCGGCCTCCGACGAGTCGACCCGCTACCGCCTCCAACTCGCGGAGATCAGCGTCAAGTAGAGAGCGGCCCGCTGTGTGTCAGGGCACAGCGGGCCGCGATCGTGGGGCCGTCAGCCGGGCAGGCGCAAGGGGTGACGGCCGGACCCGAGTTCCGTGACGGGCTGCGGGGGCTGCCCCCCTCGGGCGGGAGGAACGTGGTCATGACGTCAGGTGCCTCATGAGGAATCGCAGCGTGGACCGGTGCAGCGTGGTGCGGTGCGGGACGGTGCCCCAGGCGTGGTCCGCGCCCTCGACGATCTCGAGTTCCGCGTTGCCGTCGTAGTGGTCCAGGTAGCGGCGTACATGGTCCATGGGGGCGATGTCGTCCTTGTCGCCGTGCAGGATGTGGACGGGGCCCCGGTAGGGCGCGGAGCGTCCGTACACGTCGAGACCGGCGATGTCCGCCACGAGCGCGGGGCTCATCCGGTGCCCGTCGGCGTCGAAGTACCCCTTCTCCTCGATCTCGGCCGCCAGGCTGCGGCCCTTGAGGTGGCCCCCGGCGAGCTCGAAGGGGGCGACCGCGGCCGGCGACCACAGGCACAGCGCTCCGATGCCCGGTTCCTCGGCGGCGACGATCCCGGCGACCACACCTCCCATGCTCATACCGACCAGGCCGATCCGGTCGGGGTCGGCGAAGTCGAATCTCCGGACGGCCTGGAGCACCGCGCGGGTCTCCGCGATCTCGCCGCCGATCGTGACGTCGAAGAAGTCGCCGTCGCTCTCGCCGTGGCCGGAGAGGTCGAACCGGACGGAGGCGATGCCGTGCTCCTCCAACAGCCGTGACATGGCGACGAAGTTCGGCAGTTCGAGCCGGTTGGAGGTGAAGCCGTGCACGAACACCACCGTGGGCCGGCGGGTGTGCGACGGGCCGTCGGGGATGTGGACGGTGGAGCGCAACGTCATGCCGCCGTGGCGGAAGTCGTGAGGGCGGATCACGCGAATGCCTTTCGGGACGTGTCGAGTGCGGGCGGGCGCGGCGGTCCGCTCATCGCGTCACTTAAACGTGTAGGTAAGCTGAGCGGACAAGCTAGCCGCACCCATGGGCTTTGGCAAGACATCGCCACAGTCGCCACAGGGAGGGGACGCATGACCGGAAGACCCGGTGGCAGACGCGTGACCAGCGCGGATGTCGCCCGCGAGGCGGAAGTCTCCCGCGCGACGGTGAGTTACGTCCTCAACGACTCCCCGCACCAGAGGATCCCCGAGGCCACCCGGCGGCGGGTCCGGGAAGCGGCCGCCCGGCTCGGCTACGCGCCGTCGGCCGCGGCCCGCAGTCTGCGCAAAGGGCGCTCGGACATCGTGCTCGGCCTGCTGCCCGACTGGCCGATCGAACACGTCCTCGGCCGGCTCGTCCAGCAGCTGACGGACGCCCTGGCCGAGCACGAACTCACCTTCCTCGTGCACTCGGCGGCGCACCCGGCCCGGCCCCTGGGCGAGGTGTGGAAAGCCCTGACACCGGCGGCCGTTCTGGCCCTGGACGCGTTCCCCGAGGACGAGGCCGGGGCCATGCGGGCGGCGGGCGTCGAGGTCGTCATGGCGGTGCACGGCTCGGCGCGGGGCGGACACCGCTCCGCCCTCGTACCGGAGGAGCCGATCGGTGCGGCGCAGGCCCGCCACCTGGTACGGACGCACCGGCGGCTCGGCTACGCCTACCCGGATCTGGCGCGGCTCGGTGTCCTGGCGGAGCCGCGACTGGAGGGTGTGCGCAAGGTGTGTGCCGAGTCCGGTCTCGCGGAGCCGGATGTACGGACCGTCTCCCCCGATCCGGACGGCGCCGTCGCGGCGGTGCGCGCCTGGCTCGCCGCCGACCCGCCGGTGACGGGCGTCTGCGCCTTCAACGACGCCGTCGCCCTGGCCGTCCTGGCCGCCCTGCGTTCGCTGGGCCTGCGGGCCCCGGGTGACCTCGCGGTGATCGGCGTCGACGACATCCCCGGCGCCGCGCTGGCCCGGCCGCCGCTGACCACGGTCGTCCGCGACACCGGCCTCATCGCGCGGGACCTGGCCCGCCGCATCGTCGACGCCCTCGGAGAGACGGGACCCTTCACCGATCCCGTCACGGAGCACCTGCGAGTCCAGGTCCGGGTGTCGGCCTGACCGGACCCGGGGCGCCGCGGTCGGCGACAAGCCGCTGAACAGGGGCGACAAGGCATTCCGGGGTGTCGTCCACCCGCCCGGGCGCGGAGCGAAAGCGAGGGCCGGAGTTGCCGTCGCCGCGACCGTCACCCGTGAACCCCTTGCGCAACCAAGACGACACAGTTAATTTACGGGCACTCGCTTAAAGGTGTAAGTAACGCTCCGGGATCCCACTCGTCCACAGCGGCGGTGGCCCCCCGGCCGCGCCCGCCGCCAGGTCGGTCCGCCTCGGTGGCTCCCTCGCGCTCCACCGCGTCCACCCGGCTCGCCCCGTTCTCCCGGCCCTCATCGCGCCCGCTCTTCCCGTCCTCACCTCCCCATCCCTCCCGACCGCACGGAGACCTCGATGAAGAGAAGAACCGCCCTCCACGTCTCGCTCGGCGCAGTGGCCTCGCTCGCGCTCGCCGCCTGCGGCGGTGGAAACGGCGGCAGCGGCGCCGGCGGCACCGGTCCGGCCGGCCTGACGATCGGCCTGTCCTCGGCGCCCAACAGCCTGGACCCCGCCCAGATCGCCACCGGGCCGTTCCTGAACTACCTCGACCCGGCCTACGCCACGCTGCTGACCCGCAACGCCGACGGCTCCCTCGGGGCCGGACTGGCCGACAAGTGGGGCTACGAGGGCAGCGGGAACACCGAGTTCCGGCTCCGCCTGCGCAGCGGGGTCAAGTTCGCCGACGGCACGCCGATCACCGCTGCCGACGTCATCAAGTCATTCCGGTACTTCCAGAAGGGCAGCGGGCCCAACGCCTCCTACTACCGGCCGCTGACCTTCTCCGCGCCCGACCGTACGACCGTGGTGGTCAAGAGCCCGACGCCCAACCCGGACATGGGCGCGCTGTTCACGCCCCAGTTCCTGGGCGGCGCGATCATCAGCCCCGCGGGACTGAAGGCACCGAAGAAGCTCGCCTCCGCGACCTTCGGCGCCGGGCCGTACGTGTACAGCGCCGCGCAGTCGGTCTCCGGCGACCACTACGTCTACGTGCCGAACAAGAACTTCTACGACCAGTCGGCCATCCACTTCAAGAAGATCACCGTCCGGGTGATCCCGAACGTCAACTCGCAGGTCCAGGCCCTGAAGTCGGGGCAGATCGACTTCATGTTCGGCACGCCCGACGTGGCACCCACCATCAAGGGCGACACCTCGCTCACCGTGGTCAAGAAGCCCACCACCTGGGCCGGCCTGTTCCTCCTCGACCGCGAGGGCAAAGTCGTCAAGGGCCTCGCCGACGTGCGGGTGAGGCGGGCGCTGAATCACGCCATCGACCGCGAGGCGATCACCAAGGCGGTCTACGGCGCCTACGGAACACCCGTCTCCCAGCCCGCGATGCCGGGCTACGACGGCTTCAGCCCCGAGGCCCAGAAGATGTACCCCTACGACCCGGCCAAGGCCAGGAAGCTGCTGGCCCAGGCGGGTTACGCCGACGGGCTGACCATCCCGGTCAACTACGGCTCCTTCGACCCGACCACCGCCAAGCTCGTCCAGGCCGTACAGGGCCAACTCGCCAAGGTGGGCGTCACCTTGAAGCTGAAGGCCGCCACCAACTTCGGCGGGTGGATCGACGACCTGCTGACGAAGAAGTACGCGGCCACGGCACTCTCGCCCGGACAGGGCGGCGACGCCAACTTCTACGCCCAGCAGGCGGGATTCACCAAGACCGGCATCATGAACGTCTTCGGCGTGAAGGACCCCGAGGTCGACGCCGCCTACGCACGTCTCGCCGCGTCCGACGCCGGTTCCTCGGATGCGGCGGCGAAGAACCTGACCGACGTGATCACCCGCGAGGCGCTCGCCCTGCCGGTCTCCGGCGCCGACCTGATCGTCATGCACGACAAGAAGCTCCACGGCGTGCAGTTCCCCCAGGGCAGTTCCCTGCCGACATCTGCCACGGTGTGGACGACCCGGTGACGAGGACCCATGCTCCCGATCATTCTCCGCAGGCTGGGACTGTCCGTCCCGCTGCTGCTGGTCGTCTCGGCGATCACCTTCCTTCTCGAGTCGTTCGTGCCGGGCGATCCGGCACGCACCCTGCTGGGGCTCAACGCCACACCGGAGCAGTACGCCGCGCTGCGCGCCGCGCTGCACCTGAACGAGCCGGTCGCCGTGCAGTACTGGCTCTACCTGAGCGGCGTCCTCCACGGTGACCTCGGCACCTCCCTGTTCACCGACGAGCCGGTGCTGGGGCTGATCGGGCAACGCCTGCCGGTCACCCTGGCGCTGGTGATCGGGGCGACCGGACTCGCGAGCCTGGTCGGCGTCCTGCTCGGCGTCCACAGCGCCACCCGCGGCAGGTTCAGCCGCCGCGTGGTCGACGTCGTGTCCCTGCTGGGCGGCGCACTGCCCAACTTCTGGATCGCGCTGCTGCTCGTCGCCCTGTTCGCCGTCAGGTTCGCGCTGTTCCCCGCCACCGGCTACACCCCGTTCACCGAGTCGCCGGGGCAGTGGGCCGCCGGCCTCGTCCTCCCCGTGGTCGCCCTGGCGATCGGCGGCGTCGCCATGATCGCCAAAGTCACGCGCGACGCGATGCTGACCACCCTCGGCCTCGACTACATCAGAACGCTGAGGGCGTCCGGTGTCCGGCCCGCGTCGCTCATCTGGAAGCACGCGCTGCGCGGCTGCGGACTGCCGGTCGTGACCACGATCGGACTGACGATGATCGCGTTCATTCCCGGCACGATCCTCATCGAGAACGTGTTCACCCTGCCCGGCCTCGGGACCACGGTCGTGGACGCGACCAATCAGCACGACCTGCCGGTGGTGCAGGGCGTCGCCGTCACCTTCACGGTCCTGGTGATCGTGGTGAACCTCCTCGTCGACATCCTCTACGGCCTCCTCAATCCGAAGGTGCGTGCGGAATGACCACTGCCGAACCGCCCCCGAAGGCGCTGCCCCGGGCGAGGACCAACCCCTTCACCGGGCTCTGGCGGCGTCCCCTCACCGCCATGGCGTTCGTCGTGGTCGCCGGGGTCAGCGCCGCCGTGCTCCTCGCCCCCCTCCTGGCACCGCACCCGCCGCTGGCGCAGGACCTGCCGGCCGCGCACGCGGGTCCGTCGGCGGACCATCCCCTGGGCACCGACAGCCTCGGCCGCGACGTACTGAGCCGGCTGCTGCACGGCGGACGCCCGACCCTGCTCGGCGTGGGCCTCGCGGTCCTCGTCCACGCGGTCGTCGGCGTGACCCTCGGCGTCCTCGCCGGGTACCTGCGCGGCTGGACCGACCGGGTCGTCGTCGCCGTGTCGGACGTCATGCTGTCGGTTCCGGCGATCATCGTCACCCTCGCCGTCCTCGCCATCTTCCAGCAGAGCAACGCCGCCGCCATGCTCACGATCGGCTTCTTCGCCTCCGCCAACCTCGCCCGGGTCATCCGCAGTTCCTGCATCGCCCTGCGGGAGGAACTGTTCGTGGACGCGGCGCGGGTGTCGGGACTCGGCCCGGCGCGCATCATGGCCCGGCACATCCTGCCCGGCCTGGCCGGCCAACTGCTGGTGCAGCTCTGCCTGTTCGCGGGAATCGCCCTCGCCATCCAGACCGGGCTCGGGTTCCTCGGCATGGCCACCCCGGCACCCGCCCCGAGCTGGGGCGGCATGGTCGGGGAGGCCGCGCAGAACATGCAGCAGGACCCCTACCTACTGCTCGTCTCCGGCGGTCTGATCGGCCTCATGTCCATCTCCTTCGGCCTCCTCGGCGACGGGCTGCGCGACCTGGAGGAGGACCGGCGCAGGGCCACCGGCGGCCGGCTGCGTCGGCCGCTCCCCGCCACGGCCGCCCAGGACACGGCGGACGCGCCCGGTGAGCCGTCCGACGGGGCGGTGCTCGAAGTCCGGGACTACTCCATCGCGTTCGCCACCGCGCGGGGGCCACGGACCGTCGTCGACTCCATCGGTTTCACCGTGCGCCCCGGCGAGATCTTCGGCCTGGTGGGGGAGTCCGGCAGCGGAAAGACCGTGACCGGCCTGTCCCTGCTCGGGCTCCTCCCGCCCAACGGGGCCGTGACGAGCGGCTCGGCCTGGCTGTCCGGCACCCGGATCAGCGGCCTGCCCGAACGGGAGCTGCGGCGCGTCCGCGGCAGCGAGATCGCCCTGGTGTCGCAGGAACCCATGGTGGCCCTCGACCCCTACTTCACCATCGGCTCCCAGCTGTCGGAGGTCGTCCGGCGCACCGGCGCCGTGTCCGGTGGGAAGGAAGCCGTCCGGCAACGCGTCCGGGACCTGCTCACCAGCGTCCACCTGCGCGACCCCGACGACGTCGCGCGCAGGCACCCGCACGAGCTGTCCGGCGGCATGCTCCAGCGCGTCGTCATCGCCATGGCGCTGGCCGGCTCCCCGAAGGTGCTGATCGCCGACGAACCCACCACGGCACTGGACGTGACCGTGCAGGCGGGCATCCTGGACCTGCTGCGGTCGCTGCGCGACGAGCACGGCATGGCGATCATCCTGATCAGCCACGACCTGGGCGTGGTGGCGGACAGCTGCGACCGCGCCCTCGTGATGGAACAGGGCCGGATCGTGGAGGAAGGCCCGGTCGAGGACATCTTCCACCGGCCCCGCCACCCCTACACGAGGCAGCTCATCGCCAGCACCCCCAGCATCGTTCCCACCGAGGGCAGGATCGCGTGACCGGAACACCCGTACTCCAACTCGACGGCCTCGCGGTCCGTTACCCGTCCCGCGGCTTCCGCCGGCCCCCGACCACCGTCATCGAGGACGTGTCGTTCGAGGTCGGTGAAGGCGAGACAGTCGCGCTCGTGGGCGAGTCCGGCTCGGGGAAGACCACCATCGGCAAGGCGGTGCTGGGACTGACCCCGGTCAGCGGCGGACGCGTGCTGCTCGGCGGGCGCGACATCACCCGTCTCACCGGCCGGGCCCGCAGGCTCCTGTCCGCCGACCTCCAGGCCATCTTCCAGAACCCCTACGGCTCGCTGAACCCGGCGCTGCCCGTGGGCCGGACCCTCGCCGAGCCCCTGCTCACGAGCGGCTCCGCCCTCTCCCGCGCGGAGGTCCACGAGCGCATCGCCGACCTGCTCCGCCGGGTCGGCCTGCCGGAGGACGCCGCCGGCCGCTACCCGGCCCAGTTCAGCGGCGGCCAGCGTCAGCGCATCGCCATCGCCCGGGCGGTGGCCCGGCAGCCCCGGGTCGTCATCTGCGACGAGCCGACCAGCGCCCTCGACGTCACCACCCAGGCCGCCGCCCTGGACCTCCTCGCCGAACTCCAGCGGACGTTCGGCTGCGCGTACCTGTTCATCACCCACGACCTGGCCGTCGTCAAGGAGTTCGCGGCGCGCACCCTGGTGCTCCAGCAAGGACGCATCGTCGAGGAGGGCCCGAGTGCCGAGGTGTGCGAGCGGCCGCGGCACCCCTACACCCGGCGCCTGGTGGCGGCCGCGCCCGTCCCGGACCCGGTCCTGCAGCGCAGGCGCCGACAGGAACGGACGGACGCGCGAGCGGCCACCGGCTGAGCCGTCAGGGGCCCGGACCGGTGGCCGCACACCGACGCCTCAGAGGGTGAGGAGCACCTTGGTGGCGCGACGCTCGTCCATCGCCTTGTACCCCTCGGGGGCCTCCTCCAGGGGCAGGGTGAGGTCGAAGACCTTGCCCGGATCGATCTCACGGTCCCAGATGAGCCGGATCAGCTCGGGCAGGAACCGCCGCACCGGCGCCGGGCCGCCGAGGGTGTGGACGCCGGCGAAGAACAGCTCGATGCCGGGGATGCTCACGTCGTGGTTCACACCCACGTAGCCGAGGTGCCCGCCGCCGCGGGTGGCGCCGACGGCCTGCATGAAGGACTCCTGCGTGCCGACCGCCTCGATCACCGAGTGCGCGCCGAGGCCGTTCGTGAGTTCCTTGATCCTCGCGACGCCCTCGTCACCGCGCTCCTCGACGATGTCGGTGGCGCCGTAGTAGCGGGCCAGCTTCTGCCGCTCGGGGTGGCGGGACATGGCGATGACGCGCTCCGCGCCGAGCTGCCTGGCGGCCAGGACGGACATCAGACCGACGGCGCCGTCCCCGACGACGGCGACGGTCTTGCCGGGTCCGGCCTTGGCGGCGACGGCGGCGTACCAGCCGGTGCCGAGCACGTCGGAGGCGGCCAGCATGGCGGGGATCAGCTCCGGGTCGGGCTGCCCGGGGGTGGCGACCAGGGTGCCGTCGGCCAGCGGGATACGGGCCTTCTCCGCCTGCGTCCCGATGCCCGCGTGGACGAACTCGGCGTGCACGCACTTCGACTGGAATCCGGCCTGGCAGATCTCGCAGGTGTTGTCGGAGATGACGAACGATCCGACCACGAAGTCCCCGGGCTTGACGGTCTTCACCTCGGAGCCGATCTCCTCGACCACGCCCACGTACTCGTGGCCCATGAGGGTGTGGTCGGCGGGCTCGATGCCGCGGTAGGGCCACAGGTCGGAACCGCAGATGCAGGTGGCGGTCAGCTTCACGATCGCGTCGGTGGGTTCGACGATCCTCGGATCCTCGCGCTCCTCCACCCGGACGTCGCCGGCCTTGTGCATCACTACTCCGCGCATGGGTGCTGTCTCCTTGTTTCTGTGCTGTGGCGCGCGTGGCGCCGGTTCGTTCTTCAGCTCGTCCCGGCGGGTTCGCCGGCGGCCAGGGCGGGGGACGAGCCCGGGCGGCGGCGCCGGACGAGCGCGATGGTGACGGCGGGGATCAGGGTCAGCGCCGCGATGACCGTGCCGACGGCGGCGGGTCCCGTGACCCCCAGGGAGGAATCGATGGCCAGTCCGGCGATCCAGGAGCCGACGGCGGTGCCCAGGTTGAAGCCCGACACGGTCAACGCGGACCCCAGGGTGGGTGCTTCGCCCGCGAAACGGACGCCGAGGGAGATGAGTACCGGGTTGGCGCCGAGCCCGAACAGCCCGAGCAGGGTGATCATCGTCACCGTGGGTGCGGCGTGCCCGGCCAGCAGGCAGATCGCCAGCAGCAGGACGGTGGTCACCGCGGGCGCCACGATCGTCGTCAGGTGAGGACGGTGGTCCCCGAGACGGCCGCCCAGCAGGAAGCCCGCCAGGGCACCGGCCCCGAAACCGACCAGGACCAGCGGCACGAGGCCGGCGGCCAGCCCGGTCGCGCCGGTCAGCAGCGGCGCGATGTAGGTGTACGTCGACAGCACGCCACCGGTGGTGGTCGTGCAGGCCGCGAGGACCAGCCACAGCCGCTTCGAGCGCAGTGCGGACAGCTCCGAGCGGAGCGAGACCGCCTGGTCGCCGTCGGCGTCACGCGGCACGTGGCGGGCGATGAGCCCCATGGCGGCCGCTCCGAGGACGGCGAGCGCCCAGAACGGTCCGCGCCAGCCCATCAGCTGCCCGGCGAAGGCCCCCAGCGGCACCCCGACGACGTTGGCGAGCATCGCCCCGGCGCCCACGACGCCCAGGGCGCGGGAACTCGCGGCGGGACCGGCGGCCCGGGCGGCCACCACGTTGGCCACCGCCCAGAACGCCCCGGTCGCCAGCGCCGTCAGGAACCGGGCCGCCAGCAGCAGCGCGAAGCTGGAGCCGAGAGCGACGACGACGTGCCCCGCCGCGAAGACACCCAGGGCGAGGACCAGCGTCAGCCGCCTCGGCAGCCGCAGCGTCAGCATCGCCATCAGCGGCGCGCCGACGATCATCCCGACCGCGAACACGGTGATCAGCAGTCCGGCCCGCCCGACACCGACCTCGACGTCCCGCGCGATCTCCGGCAGCAGGCCCGCCACCACGAACTCGGTCGTCCCCATCAGGAACGTGCCCAGGGCCAGTACGTGGACGACGAGCGGAAGCCGGGTGGGCGGCCGCTCGCCGTCATGGGCGCGGGTGCCGGCAGGCGCGTGGAGGGTTCCTCCTCGCATGGTCATACGTCGTCTCCGCAGCAGATCGGGAACGTGGTGCGCGTCCCACGAAACAGCTCCGGCGGCGGGCGAGGGAGACCGCGTTTATGGGGGGTACCGGCTCAACCCCCCTCGCGGTGGGTGCCCGGGCCCGGGCAGGAAGGGCCGCTCCGACGGCCGCGCCGACAGCCGGGCGGGGGAGAACGGTGCGGGCGCGCGCCCGTCAGGCGGATTCCCGGAAGCGGAGCAGGAGGTCGTCCCGGACGGGCTCGGCCGGGGTCTCCTTGCCGCCCAGCGTGTCGACGACGCGGCGGGCCAGTCCCCGCGCGATGGCGTCGGTGTCGCGGACGACCGTCGTGAGCGGCGGCTGGGCCAGCGACGCGCCCGGGATGTCGTCGACGCCGATCACGGCCAGGTCGCGCGGAGCGCGCAGTCCCAGATGGCCGAGGCCCGCGAGGACGGCGAGGGCGACGTTGTCGTTGAACGCGCAGATGCCCGTGACCGGCGGGTCGGCGGCCAGCCACCCCTTCACCGCCTCGGCGGCCCCGGCCGCGTCGAGCCGCACTGTCCGGACGTCCGGCTCGGGCATGCCCAGGTCGGCGCAGACCGCGCGGACGCCTTCCAGCCGCGGGCGGGCCAGGACGTCGAGTCCCGGCAGGTCGGGGTAGGCGTAACCGAGCCGGCGGTGCGGGGCGGCGAGGTGCCGGGCCTGGAGCGCGCCGATCGGCTGCTCGGACACCAGCGGCGCCCGGGGTTCACCCCGGGGCGAGCCGTGCATCGCCATCACGACCTCGATCCCCGCGGCCCGCATCGCCTCGGCTTCCGCGTCGTCGAAGTCCTGCAGGGCCAGCACGGCCGCCGGGGTCATGGCCTTCCAGATGTCCCGCAGGGGGCGCGCCGGATGAGCCGACGAGTGCACGACGAAGGTCAGCCCGGCCTCGGCGAAGGCGTTGGTGAGCTGCTGGATGAGCCGCCCGAGGACGTGCTCGATCGGCCAGTCCGGCAGCAGGCCGAGCACGATCTCCGAGCGTCCCGTGCGCAGGGCACGCGCCGCGGCCGAGGGGGCGTAGCCCAGCCGCGAGGCCGCGTCCCACACCCGCTGCCGGGTGGCCTCGGGGATCTTCTGGTGGGGGACGCCGTTGAGGACGTAGCTGACCGTCGCGCGCGACACTCCGGCCTCACGAGCCACGTCCGCGCTGGTCACCCGTCTGCCCTCGGACACCCCGGACACCCGCCCTCGCCTCGGTCGCACCTCTTGTCAAAGCCCCCGGCCGCGGTTAGCTTACCGGCCACAACGCTCGACTGGCACGCGTAAGTGAAACGAGTAGGCAGCTCCCGCCGGAGCAGCGCCTCCCGATGTCACCCGAACTGCTCGCGGCCAGGCCGCCCCCACCTCCCGCCCCCTCCCTCATACGCGCCGAGGAGGAGCCATGCCCGGTACCGAGACCACCGCGAGGAACCCGTGGAAGACCGCGGCCCTCGCCGGCATGGCCTCCTATCTGGACGCCGCGGCCCTGGTCACGTCGGGCATCGCCATCGGCGGCCACTACGCCGGGCCGCTCCACCTCGGCGCCGACGCCATCGGAGCCCTGCTGGGTCTGCAGACGCTGGCGTTCGCGGTCGGCGCCCTGTGCGGCGGCCGGCTGGGCGACCGGTTCGGCCGCCGGAAGGTCTTCACCCTCTCCCTGGTCCTCTACACGGCCGGTGTCCTGCTGCTCCTGGCGGCGACGGACCCCGCGCTGCTCTACGCCGGTGTCGTGGCCACCGGCCTGGCGATCGGCGCGGACCTTCCGGTCTCGCTCGCCCTCGTCAACGAGGAGGCGCCGCCCGGCCGGAAGGCCACGATGGTGGTGTTCTCCGGCATGCTCTGGCTCGCCGGGATCGTGGCCGTGCTCGTCCTGAGTTCCTTCATGGGGGTCCAGGGCATGGCGGGCGGCCGGATCCTCTTCGCCCACCTGCTCGTCGTGGCGGTCGCCGTCCTGCTGCTGCGCCTCACCCTGAGCGAGTCGGCCGAGTGGGCGGCCGCCCGCCGGGCGGCCGACGAGCAGCCGGCGGCCCGCTCCTCGGCCCTCGAACGCGGCCGCGTCCGGGACCTCTTCCGGGCCCCGGCCCGTTACGCCCTGCTCGCGACGGGCCTGTACTACGCCGTGTGGAACCTCGGCGCGAACACCCTCGGCCAGTTCGGCACGTTCCTGTGGACCGCCCTTGCCGGGGGAGGGGTGGCGCAGTTCTCCCAGCTGACCCTGGTCGGACTGCCGGTCGGCTTCGTCGCCGGCCTGCTGTTCATGCGGGTGGTCGACACACCGTCCCGGCACGTCTGGTTCGCCGCCGGTTCCGGGCTGATCGTCCTGGCCTGGGCACTGCCCGCGCTGTTCGGGCCGAGCAAGGTCACCCTGGTCGCCGTCATGCTCCTCTCCGGCCTCGGCAACTCCTTCGCCGGTGAGTCCGTCTACAAGGTCTGGTCGCAGGAACTGTTCCCCACCCTGCTGCGGGCCACCGCCCAGGGCGTGACGATGGCCTTCACCCGGACCGTCGCCGGACTGGCCGCGCTGGGCACCCCCGCCTTCGCCCTCGGCCACACCCGCCTGCTCTTCGGCGTCCTCTTCTCCCTGGCGCTGGCCGCGGCGGTCATCGGGCTGATCTGGGTGCCCCGCCTGCCCAGGACCGAGGAATCCGAACCGACGGCGCCCCACGCGGTAGCGGACGGCACACCCAGGCCGACAGCGGTGTGACCCGCCGCAACGGCCGAACCGGCCGGACTCCGTCCGCCCGCATGCCGGTGAACGACCGGCCCGGGCTCCGTCCGCCGCATACCCCGTGAACGACCAGCCCGGACTCCGTCCGCCGCACATCCCCATGAGTGCCGCTCCCACTTCCGCGACGAGGACGTCACCTACGCGAGCCGCATCTGGCAGGGGGGGCGGCACGGCGGAGCTGCACGTGTGGCCGGGCGGCTCACACGGGTTCGACACCCTGGTCCCCGAAGCGGCCCTGTCCGTGGAGGCCCGCGCCGCCAAGCTGCGCTGGCTGCGCCGCCTCCTGGAAACATAGGCGGCCCATCCTGAGAGCAGGAAGTCCAGCAGGGCCTGCGCGACACGCAGCGGCACCCTTACCTCCACAGCCTGGGGCAGAGCCCCCCCGGCTCGGCGGGCTCAGAACGCGTAGCGCACCCGCAGCCACGGCGCACACCGGTCGATCAGGGCGCGCAGGCTCCGCACGGCATCCCCTTTGACGCTGTTGCGGTAGCGGACGTTCAGGGCACCGTTCTCGGAGCGCTTGGCCTGTTGGATTTCCGGTCGCCACAGGACCTCCTCGGCACGGGGATGCCAGCCGAGATTGACCTCGTGCAGCTCCTGGTTGTGGGTGAGCATGATCACCTCGGCGGCGGCCTGCTGCTTCACCCGCCGCGGCAGGACGTCGTCGAGGTGGATGAGCAGCTCGGCCCAGGCGTCCTCCCAGCCGGGACGGACGACCACGGGGGAGAGGTTGAAGTGCACCTCGTACCCCGCGTCCAGGAAGTCCGCCGCGGCCGCGATGCGCTCGGCGACGGGCGAGGTGCGCACATCGAGCAGCCGGGCGTCGTCCGGCGGCATCAGCGAGAAGCGGACGCGGGTGCGGCCCCGGGGGTCGAGGGCGAGCAGGTCGGGGTTGACGAACTTGGTGGCGAAGGACGCCTTGGCCGTGGGCCACTGCCGGAACGCGTGCACCAGGTCCGCGGTGTTGTCGCAGATCAGCGCGTCCACCGAGCAGTCGCCGTTCTCGCCGATGTCGTAGACCCACGCCTCGGCGTCGCACTGGTTCGGCTCCGGCTTGGGCCCCTGCCGGGCCACGTGCCGGGCGAGGTGGCCGATGATCCGGTCGATGTTCGTGAAGACCGTGACGGGGTTGGCGTACCCCTTCCGCCGGGGCACGTAGCAGTAGGCGCAGGCCATGGCGCAGCCGTTGGAGGGACCGGGAGCGATCCAGTCCGCCGACCGGCCGTTGGGGCGTGTGGTGAGGGTCTTCTTCTCACCGAGGACCAGCGTCTCCCCCTTGATCCGCACCCAGCGCTCGACGTTTCCCTCGTTGCCGTGCAGCCCGGGGATGCGCCAGTGGGAGTCGACCATGGTCACGCGCGCGTCGGGGAACCGGGCGGTGATCTGCCTCCCGCGCGGTGACGCGGCGGCCGCGGGCTCGGCGTGGATCTCCCGCACGGGCAGCATCCGGCGGGCCTGTGCGGAGGTGCGGAAGGAGGTGGGCCGGCCGGACACGGTGGGTCCGGGGGTGAGGGCGTCGAGCCCGAACAGGACGCCGGAGTCGTCGTCTGGGCTGCCGGACGGGTGGTGCATGAGTACTCCCGGAGGGATGGTGCGAGGGGGCGGAGAGGGCCCCGTCCCCTCAACCGTACGAGGCACGTCTGACAGCCGCGTCCTGGCCTCTCACGCACGGTGCGCACCGTGCGTGAGAGGGGCCGCCGGGGGCATACGCGTGACAAGAACCTTCGGTCGGCACCCCACCCAAGGAGGCGCAGAGTGCTGGGCATCGTCGCGGCAGTCCTGTTTCTTCTCGCGTTCCTCATCAACGCGGCGGAGGTCTCCACCAACGACGTCTTCACCTCGACCAACGTCATGCTGCTCGGGCTGGCCCTGCTCGCCCTGCACGTCGCGGGGGTCGGCAGCGGCTGGGCGGCACGGGGCCGCAGGCGCTGACCGGGCGGAGACCCGGAACGGAGCGACACGGCCGCTCAGCGCTCGGTGATGTCCCAGGCCGTCCCGGCACGAGCGGGAGGCGCAGCCGGAGCGGGCCCCGTCGGCCGCCGCATGGACGAGGCCCGCCCGGTCACGCTGAGGGACGGGACGGGTCAGGCGGTGTGAAGCCGGAGCCCGTACCGGTTGAGGATCTCGTTGACCGGCTGGTGCCAGGTCTCGCCGCCGCCGGCGCAGTTGCCCCAGCCACCGGAGGTGACTCCCTGGGCCTGGTCGCCGCTGATGAAGGAGCCGCCGGAGTCCCCGGGCTCGGCGCAGACGCTCGTCTTCGTCATCTGGTACACGGCGCCCTGGCTGTAGTTCACGGTCTCGTTCTTCGCCAGCACGGTGCCGCAGTGCCAGTGGGTGGTGGAACCGGAACGGCAGACGGACGCTCCGATCGGTGCCTCGGCGGAGCCGCGGACGAGCTGGTCGGGGACCGTGCCCCAGCCGAGCACCACCGGTACGGTCCACCAGCCGCTGCCCACGTTCACCCAGGCGTAGTCGTCACCCGGGAACGACGACCCCTGGAAGTTGCCGATGTACGACCGGTCCCAGCCGTACACCGCCGCGCTCGGCCGGCCGCAGTGCCCGGCGGTCACGAAGCCGCCGTGCACGGAGAAGCCGATGGAACAGCGGACGTTGCCCGTGTAGTAGGGATCGCCGCCCACGGTGCCGGCGGCGAAGGTGCGCGGTGCGGCCGGGGCCTGACGCACCGCCACGGGACCGGCCTGGCGGGCTCGGGCGAGGAAGGCCCGGACATCGTTGTCGTCGCGGTGCGCGGCGACGACGTTCACGACGACCTTGTTGGCCTTCGGGTCCACGTGCCAGCTGCCGACCCCGTCGGGCGCGGACAGGGCGTCGATGCGCTGCTTCGCCGCGTCGAGCTGCCGCGCGTCGTGGCGCACGAGCCGTACGCTCGCTCCGGTCGCGCGTACGGCGTCGGCCTGCGCGGCACGGGTGACGGCGACGGTGAGCCTGCCCTGGTCGGCGTCGAACCAGGAGCCGCCGTAGGCCGATCCGGCGGCCTTGCGCGCCTTGCGTTCGACGGCTGTCGCGGTCTTCTCCGCGGCCAGGCGTGCCTCGGCCTCGTCCCGGGTCAGCCCCAGGTCGCGCTGCATCGCGGTCAGGAGCCCGGGGGAGGCGGGTGCTTCGGTGGAGCGTGCGGGAGCGTCCGCGGCGGAGGCGGGCAGGGCACTCGTGGCCGCCCAACTGCCGAGCAGGAGAAGAACGGACAGTCCGGTACGCAGGCTTGTGATGCGTCTCAAGGGAATGACCCTTCGTTGTTCCAACGGAGTGGGGGTGGAACAGCCGTACTTGAGAGCGCTCTCTTGTTGTGCGCGGCCGAGCCTAGCCCGGGACCATGAAGGGGTCTATACCAACTCCGGCCACCCTTCACTGCATGAGTCGCGCCCCGCTTCGCCCTGCACGGCGACGCGGGGCGCACCCTGGCCTCGACCGCGGTGCGGCCACAACTTCCCTCTGAGGTGGCGAACGTCAGGCGATGGAAGCCGAAATGATGGCCGACACGGCGAGGTTGCAGGACGCCGTCACCCAGACCGCGGGATGAGGCTCCGTCTCGACCAGCGTCGCCCCCAGACGCCCCGGCGTGATCAGGTCCACCACCAGGAACGCCACGGCCATCATCACCAGCCCGAGCAGCCCGAAGGCCGCGGTCGAGACCAGCCCCTTGCCGAAGTCCTCGTACGTCGTCCAGATCGACGTGAACACGATGCCGCCGATGCCGAGCAGCGCCGAGCTGAGCACCATCGCGGCGTTGCGGTTGCGCTGTTCCCATATCTGCCGGCCGAGCTTTCCGGGCGTCAGCACGTCGACCAGGACGATGCCGAGAACCAGCAGGACCAGCCCCAGCCCGCCGTACGCGGTGGCCCGCCCGAGTCCGTTGACGATGTCGCTCATGGGGTTGCCGACTCCAGAAAGTTGAGATCGTGAGTGATCGCGGTCAAGGAGAGGCAAAATGTAGCGCAGACGTTCCGTCCTCTGATCATCGCCCGGCTGCCGCGTCTGCCGGACCGGCGCCCGGATGCGAGAAGTGGCCCGACGGCCACCCGGCAAAGGTGGTGCGGAAGATGTCGGGTGTCCGGGATCCGTCCGCCGCACGATGGGGGCATGGACGACACGACCTTGGTATCCGGCTTCCTCCGCGACGGCTTCGTGAAGCTGGAGGGCGCCGTCGCGCCCCGCGTGGCCGCGGACTGCGCACGGCTGCTGTGGCGGGAGACGGGCTGCGACCCGGACGACCCGGCGACATGGACACAGCCCGTGCACTGGATTCCCGGCATGGCACAGGGGCCGTTCGCGGCAGCTCCCAACTCCCCGGCCCTGCACCGCGCCTACGACCTGCTCGTCGGTCCGGGCCGCTGGGAACCGCGCTACTCACTGGGCACGTTCCCGCTGCGCTTCCCCCACGAGGAGGAACCTGACGACGCGGGCTGGCACATCGAGGGGAGTTATCTGCCGGAGGGCGAGAGCTGGTACTTCACCGATCTGCGCTCCCGGGGCCGGGCGTTGCTGATGCTGTTCCTGTTCAGCGAGGTCGGTGCGGAGGACGCTCCGACGCGCATCCGGGTCGGCTCACACCTCGACGTGCCGAAGGTGCTGGAGAAGTACGGGGAGGACGGGGCGAGCGGACTGACTCTCGCGCCCGACCTGGTGGCGGCGTCCGACCACCGGCCGGTCGCCCTCGCCACCGGGTCCCCGGGCGACGTCTTCCTGTGCCATCCGTTCCTGGTGCACGCGGCGCAACCCCACCACGGGGTGCGTCCGCGCTTCATGGCCCAGCCGCCACTGATGCCGGCCGCGCCGTACGAACTGGAGCGGGCCGACGGCGCGTACTCCGCCGTGGAGATCGCGATCCGCCGGGGCCTGGGACTGGACACCCCGGCCATCGGCCTGCACTGAGGAGCGAGCGCCGGCGGAGGCCGGATCTTCTGGAGAAGCCGCAAGGCACGGCTTGCCCACCGGGGCATGCCGGGTGGCACCGACAGCGTTTCAGGCCAGGGACTCGAAGTACGCCTTCTGCGCGGGGTAGTAGTCCGTGAAGTCGGGCCGGGGTCCGCCCGTGCGTGCGGCGGTGAGCATGTCCAGGTAGTACTCCCAGCCGGGGCCGGTCGTGCCGAGCTGTTCCGTGGACGTCAGGTGGTGGATCAGCCGGAGCTCGGTGGTGCCTTCGGCCTCGGACAGGAGCACTTCCATCGACCAGTGACCGGCCTCGTCCCGCATCGAGACGGCGAGTCGCCGTGGCGGCTCGCAGCCTTCGATCAGCAGCGGGCACCAGGGCGCCGACTCCTCGAAGGCCATCTGCAGCTCGACGGTGCGGCCCGGCCCCGCTTCGCCGCGCCAAGGACCGAACCAGCGGGCCGTGCGCTCCGGTTCGGTGATGCTCGCCCAGACGTCGTCGACGGAGGCGCGGTAGGTGCGGGTGAGGACGAGGTCGTTTCCGGTCGGCATCGGTACGAGGCGTCCCGTGGCTTCGGGGGTCATGCCGTGTCCTTCTGGGTCGGGGTGTGGGTGTCGGTGGGTGCTGCGGCCCGGCTCCGCTCCCGCCGCGTCCGGTGGACCTCGGTCTCCAGGGCTGCCAGGCGCTGAGTCCAGTCGGGCTGTCGGTCGTCGAACCGGGCGAGCCACGCGGCGAGGTGGCCGAGACGGGTGTGGAGGAGCGAATAGCTCCGGTGGCGCCCGATCTGCTCGTCCCGTACCAGGCCGCTCTCCCGCAGAACGCGCAGGTGACGGCTCACCGCGGGTCGGCTGATGGGGAATCGGGCGGCGATCTCGCCCGCAGTCAGCGGGGCGCGACGCAGCAGGAGCAGGATCTCGCGTCGCACCGGATCGGCGATGGCGTCGGCCACCTCACTCAGCTCGTCCACACCGAAAGCGTAACCGATGGGTTACGCGTTTGGGCGGCCAGAAAGCCGTCTCCGTGCGCTCCCGGCTCGGGGCAGCCGGGCAGGGCCGGGGCCGCCCCGACCGCGCAGGGCAGCCCCCGGCTCAGAACCCTGGGAAGACCCGCCGCAGGTCGTCCAGCGTCAGAGCGGCCCCGGTGAGGGTGACGCCCGTAGGCGTGCAGGCGGGCGCGTGGCGGCCCGTCGTGAGGCGCGGCAACCACTCGGCGGGCGCGCTCAACACCGCGTCGGGCTCGGCCGGTTCCTCGCCCAGCGCGACCGCCTCGCCGAGGTCGAGACCGAAGGACCGCTCGGGCGCGGTGGTCCGTACCGCGAGGCGGACCGGACGGCCGTCCAGGGCGTCGGCCTTCCCGAGGCGGCCGATGGACATGCCGACCTGGTCGAGCAGGGGTCCGGTCGCGTCGGACGCCAGGACGGCCGCCGGGTCTAAGGCGACCTCGATGTCCCAGGTGTGGAAGGTGAACTCGCTGAGCCGCAGACCCGCCACCGTCGCCACGTCCACGGGCTCCGGCAGGAAACCGAGGCTGATCCGCAGTTCGTCGCGCGTCTGCGCGTCGAGTCCCTCGAAGATGGCGACCAAGGCCTCGTCGGCGGACAGGAACCCCTCGGCCCGTTCGCCCCGGGACATCGCGTCCCAGCGCGCCCACACCGACCTGTTGAATTCAGCGTCCTCGGGATCCGTGCCGTCCAGGGCGCCTTCGAGGACGGCCAGGGCGATCTCCGCCCCGCTGCCCAGGTGACCGAGCACCTGCGACACGTCCCACGCCGCCGCCCCGGACGTCCGGGTGAGGTCCCCGGCGCCCCGACCGCGCACCAGCGAGGCGAGGTGTTCGTGCCCGCTGCGCAGGGCGGTGATGATCTGGTCGGCGCGTCCGCTCGACGACCCCGAACGTCCCCGAACGGTTTCGCCGCTATGGTGAAACGAAAGCGGACAGCAGTCCGGCACGTGGAAAGTACCGGACCGCTGTCCGGTCTGCAAGGGCTTCGGGCGGGAGCCCGGGAGGAGGGCACGTGGAGTCGAGGACCGGAGGGCCTCAGCGGTCGGACGCGCAACGCAACCGGGAGCGCATCCTGGAGGTGGCGCTGGTGGAGCTGTCGCGTTCCGCGGAAGTCCCGATGAGTGTGATCGCCAAGAAGGCGGGCGTGGGGCAGGGCACTCTCTACCGCAACTTCCCCAACCGGGAGGCGCTCGTTCTGGAGGCGTACCGCCACGAGGTGCAGCAACTCACCGACAGTGCGGTCGAGTTGCTGAAGACGAGGGAGCCCGACGAGGCCCTGCGCGCGTGGATGGACCGGCTCGCCCGCTTCATCATGGCCAAGACCGGGCTGGCCGACGCGCTGCGTCAGGTCATCGGCGCGACGGGAGGGCCGGGGTCGTCCGGATACTCGCTGGTGTACGGATCGATCGAGTTCCTGCTCGACGCCAACCACGAGGCCGGCACCATTCGCCCGGACGTGACCGCGGACGACTTCCTCCGTGCCGTCGCCGGCATCTGGCAGATCGACATCAACGGCGACTGGCGCCCCCAGGTCACCCGGCTGCTGGACATCGTCATGGACGGCCTGCGCGCGGGGGCGCCGGGCCGGCAGTGAGGGCGGCCGGGCAGTGAGTGCGGTCGGGCCGGACGGCAGTGGCGAGAGGTGCGGGGTCGACCTTGTTAACCGGACAGCAGTCCGCTACTTTCCGGGTAGCGGACTGCTGTCCGGTTCGGCTCTGTCGTCGCGGCTCCTGCGTGGCAGCCCGATGTCGCACGCGTACGTCCACCCCGCGCCCTCACGGAAGATGCCCTCGCCATGAAACTGCTTGTCCTCGGGGCGACCGGCCCCACCGGCCGCCATGTCGTCGATCTGGCCCTGCGCTCCGGCGACTCGGTCACGGCCCTCGTACGCGACCCGGCGGCTCTCGGCGACCTGGCCGACAAGGTCACGGTGGTCGCCGGGGACGCCACGTCGCACCACGACGTCCTCGCCGGCGCGGCCGGGCGTGACGCGATCATCTCCGCGCTGGGCAGGGGAAATTCGGTGCGCGCCGACGGACTCTTCACGCGCTCCTCGGCGGCCGTGATCGGCGCGGCCAAGGAGGCGGGCGTCTCCCGGCTGGTGTGGCTGTCGTCGTTCGGCGTCGGCTACACCTTCGACGAGTCGAGCGCCGCGCAGAAGGCGATCTACCGCACGCTGCTGCGGTCGATCTACGCCGACAAGGAGATCGCCGACGAGCGCATCCGCTCCAGTGGTCTGGACTGGACCGTGGTCTACCCGACCCGGCTGACCCACGGTCCCGCCAAGGGTGCGTACAGCGCGGGGGACCGGCTGCCGATGAAGGGCAACCCGACGATCAGCCGCGCTGACGTGGCCGCCTTCATGTACCAGGCGGCACACGGCAGCGAGTGGATCCACCGCAGCCCCGTGGTCACCGACTGACGTCTCCTTCGGAGTCCGCCCGGTATGACAGTCGTTATGGAAGGTGTGTAGCCTGCCTCCTATAACGACTGTCATAGGAGGATGTCGTGACCATCATCACCGTGAACACACCCCAAGGCCGCCTGAGCCTGGAGCAGCGCCGTGAGCTGGCCGAGACGCTGACGGACGCGGTACTGGTCCCCGAGGTGGGCCGGTTCGCTCCGGCCGCCCGGCCCGGCTTCCAGGTGCACTTCGTGGAGCGGGAGCGGGACATGATGGCCATCGGCGGCCGGCTACTGGCGGACGCCGACCCTGAACTCGACGTGATGGTGATCGACCTCGCGGTCATGGACGCGGCCTGGCAGCCGGAGGTGCGGGCCGAGGTCATCGAGCGCGTGCTGGCCGCGCTGGCGGCGGCCTGCGGGCTGGAGAAGCCGGCGCCGGCCTGGTGGGTCAACTTCCGGGTGATCGACGAGGGCAGCTGGGGCTCGTCCGGTGGCGTGCTGTCGATCCTGCCGCTGCTGGAGAGCGGAGTGTTCACGGAGGACCGGGTCAAGGCGGTCCGCGCCGCGCTGGGCGTATGAAGCCGGAGGTGGCGAACGCGGCGATGCTGCTGCCGGGGTCCGCGGTGGACGCGCGGGGGATGCGGCCGGGGCGGGCCGGCGAGCCGGGTTCAGTCCTCGTCGACCGAGGCGAGTCGGGTTCGGTCCGCGGTGAGTCGGGCTCAGTCCGCCGCGAGAGCGGCGAGAATGAGTGCCCGCAACTCCTCGGCGGTGCGATCGAGGGGCTGGGTGCTGCGCTTGGCACGGCACATGGCCACGGTTCCCTCGACCGCCGCGACGACGAGCGTCGCGAGGTTCGCCGCCCGCTCGGGCTCGACACCGTGCTCCCGCAGGGAGTCCGCGAGCAGACCCTCCCATGTGGTGAAGACGTCGGCGGCCGCCGCCAGCGCGGCGGACGACTCGCCGGGAGCCGGTTCCTCGATGGAGACCGCGAGGACGGGACAGCCGGCCCGGAAGTCACTGTCCACGACGATCTTGCGCCACAGAGCGAGGAAGGCCTGCAGACCGGCGACCGGCCCGGCCCGCAGTTCCTTGCGCAGGCTGCGCGCGGTCCACTCGCCCGTGTAACGCACGGCCTCGGTGACCAGCTGCTGCTTGCCCTCGGGGAAGTAGTGGTACGTCGACCCGAGCGGTGCGCTGGCGTGCTTCGCCGTCTCGCGGATGCTCGTCGCGTTCAGGCCACGCCGACTGATCATGTCTGCCGCACCGGCCACGATCCGCTCCCGCGCCGACGGACTGGACTTGGTCACCCGCGAACCCCTTCCGATGTCTGATCTATAACAATCGTCATAGTCTACGTCATCGTCTCCCGCCGCCGCTGACACAGGCCCGCTCTGCCGCCGAGACCGACCCGGAAAGCACCGACCCGGAAAGCGTCGCATCCCCGGACGTCGTCCGGGCCGACGACCGACCACGACACCCGGACCTCGCCCCTCCCCACCCAGAACTCGCCCCTCCCCACCCGGAGATTGCCGATGCACACCCCTCTCACCGAGCCGCCCGCCGAAGCGGGAGCCGAGTCCCTGGAGCACCGGAGGGCCGCCATCACCCGCCTGGGACACGAACTGCGCGCGCTGGTGGACGCCACCGTCCGCACCGCCGCCTCGCCCGACACCCTGCACCGCGTGGCGGACGGCGTCCGTCAGGTCACCGGCCAGCTGACCGGGCGACGGCGCGCACGCACGGAGATCCCCGAAGTGGACCGGTTCCCCGGCGGTCCGCGGATGTACAGCCCGGTCGTGGGGGCCGGCAGCCCGCTGGCCCCGCCCGTGCGCATCACGCCCACCGACGACGGTGTGATGGGACACTGCACGCTGGGCATCGCCCACGAAGGCCCGCCCGGCTACGGCCACGGCGGCGTGAGCGCCATGCTCCTGGACGAACTCATGGGCCACGCCTGCACCGTGGCCGGAACCCCCGGCATGACCGTCTCCCTCCAGCTGCGCTACCACCGGCCCATCCCGCTGGAGACACCACTGCGGCTCCTCGGACGCGTCACCGGCACGGACAACCGCAAGGTCCACGTGACCGGGACGATCACCACCCAGGAGGACCCTGCCACGCACCTGGTCACAGCGGACGGTGTCTTCATCGCGCCCGACCCCGAGCGCTTCCGCGCACTCTTCCCCGGGCTGCAGCCGGAAACGTGACAGCGCCAGGAACTGCTCGGGGTGTACCTGCCCCACCCGCCGCTGACCGACGAGTCGGTGTACACCGGGTTCTTCGGCGCGCCGGTCCGGTTCGACACCGGCCGTGCCCTGCTGCGGGTGCCGGCGAAGCTCTTCACCCGGCCGATGTCGACCCCCGTCAACCCGGAACTGCGGCGCATGGTCGTGGAGTACCTGGAGGCCCACTACACCGATCCGTCACCTGCTCGTTCCTCTACCTGTGCACCGGCTACTACGACTACGAGCGCGGGCACGACCAGCGGTTCCCGGGCATCGAGTCCTTCGCCGGGACGGTGGCGCATCCGCAGTTCTGGCCCGAGGGGCTCGACCACCGGGGCAAGCGTGTCGTCGTGATCGGCAGCGGCGCGACCGCGATCACCATCGTCCCCGCGATGGCCCGCGACGCGGCGCAGGTGACCATGCTGCAGCGCACCCCGACCTGGATCAGCGCGCTGCCGCGGCGCGACCGGTTCGCCGCCAGGATCCGGCGGAGGCTGCCCGCCGGACCGGCGCACCGCGTCATCAGGGCACACAACGCCGCCTACTCCAACGGCTTCCACCACTACTGCCGGCGCTTCCCGGACCGCGCGCGGACGCTGCTCACCAGGGCCGCCGCGCGACGGATCGGCGAGGAGGCGGTGCGTGAGCACTTCACCCCGTCGTACGCGCCCTGGGACCAGAGGGTGTGCATCGCCGCCGACGCGGATCTGTTCAAGGCGATCGAGCGCGAGGAGGTCGACGTGGTCGCCGATCACATCGACGGCTTCGTCGCCGAGGGGATCCGGCTGCGGTCGGGCAGGGTCCTGCCGGCCGACATCGTCGTGACGGCGACCGGGCTGCGCATGCTGGCGTTCGGCCACATCACGGTGAGCGTCGACGGCGAACCGGTCGAGCCCGCGCGTCACCCTGCTGTGGCGGGGCACCATGCTCAGCGACGTGCCGAACCTCGCGCTCTGCTTCGGCTACGTCAACCTGTCCTGGACGATGCGGGCGGACCTCACCGCCCGCCTGGTCTGCCGCATCCTCAACCACATGCGCCGCGCGGACCTCGCGGCGGTCACCCCGCCCGCGGAGCCCGGCGTCCGGGAACAGCCCCTGATCGAGCTGGCCTCCGGCTACGTCCAGAGGGGCGTCCAGGGCTTCCCCCGGCAGGGCCACCGCGCCCCGTGGCGGATGCGCCAGACCTCTGCTGGACACCGCCGACATCGCGCGCGCCGGCCTCCGACGCGAGCTGCGCGGAGTGCCTCGCACGGCGCTGCGGCCGGCCGGCGACGACCTGCGGACCCGAGGCTGACTATGGCGGATCCGGACGGAACGTGCGACGAGCGCTTCGCGGAGCTGGCCGCGCGGCTCTCCGAGAACCTCGACGCGGGAGACGAACTCGGCGCCTCGATCGCGCTCGTGGTCGACGGGCAGCCGGTGGTCGACCTGTGGGGCGGCTGGGCCGACCAGGACCGTACGACGCCGTGGCGGCGCGACACGATCATCAACGTCTGGTCGTGCACGAAGACGGTCACGTCCCTGGCCGCGCTGCTGCTGGTGGAGCGCGGACTGCTCGACGTCGACGCCCCGGTGGCCCGGTACTGGCCGGAGTTCGCCGCCCGCGGCAAGGAGGGCGTGCTGGTCCGGCACCTGCTGTCGCACACCTCCGGCGTCTCGGGGTGGGACCGGCCGGTGACCGTCGCGGACGTCCGCGACGTGCCGGCGGCGACGGCCCGGCTGGCCGCGCAGGCGCCGTGGTGGCCCCGGGCACGGCGTCCGGCCGGCTACCACCTGCTCAGCTACGGGCACATGGTGGGCGAGTTGGTCCGGCGGACCGACGGACGCACCCTGGGCCGGTTCGTCGCCGAGGAGATCGCCGGTCCGCTCGGCGCCGACTTCCACATCGGTCTGCCGGACTCCGAGTTCGGCAGGGTCGCCGATGTCGTACCGCCGCCGTTCCGGTCGAGCGATCTCGCCGCCGCCGATCCGGACGGCGTGTCGATGAAGACCTTCACCGGTCCCCTGGGCGGCGCCGAGGAGTCGCGGCATCCCGAGTGGCGCCGCGCCGAGATCGGCGCGGCGAACGGCCACGGCAACGCCCGGTCGCCGGCCAGGATCCACTCCGTCATCGCCTGCGGCGACACGCTCGACGGCATACGCCTGCTGTCACCGCGGACCATCGACCTGATCTTCCACCGGCAGACGGACGGGCCGGACCTCGTACTCGGCGCACACCTGCGCTTCGGCATCGGGTTCGGGCTGCCGTCCCCGGCGGTGCCGTATCTCCCGCCGGGACGGATCTGTTTCTGGACCGGCTGGGGCGGATCGGTGGTCGTGATCGACACCGAACGACGGGCCGCGATCGCGTACGTCACGAATCGCATGGGCACCGGACTGCTCGGCGGCGACCGCACGACCCAGTACGTCAAGGCCGCTATCGCGGCCCTGGACTGAAGGCGGTGCCCTGCCCGATCGACGGCAGCGCCCCGCCCATCTGCCATAGTTATAACGACTGTCATAAAGCGAGAGAGGTAGCCCATGGCCGAGCCCGTAGTCCTGGTGGCGACGATGGTCGCCACGCCGGGCCAGGAAGAGCTGGTCGAGAAGACGTTGACGGCGGCGCTGCCCGCGGTGCACGCCGAACCCGGATGCCTGCGCTACGCGCTGCACCGCAAGGCGGGCACCACCGGCGAGTTCGTCATGATCGAGAAGTGGGCCTCGCGGGAGGCGCTGGACGCGCACACGAAGGGCGCCGCGATGCGTGAGATCGGCGTCGCCCTGGCGCAGGCCCTGGCCGGACCGCCGGACATGGTCTTCCTGGACGCCGTCCCCGCCGGCGACCCGGACGCCGGCGCCGTCTGACCGACCACGAGGGCCGGACCGACGGCCGACACCGGCCGGCCCGGCCCGGAATCCCACGAAAGCGAGGAGCTTTCCCATGAAGAGCCTGATGTTCGTCGCGCCCGGTCAGCTGCGCTTCGACGAGGTCGACGCCCCCGTCATCGTCGAGGGCACCGACGCGCTCGTGCGCCCGCTCGCGGCCACGACCTGCGATCTCGACCACCATGTCATCGCCGACAAGACCCCGTTCTCCGGCTTCGGCCCGTTCCCCCTCGGCCACGAGTGCGTGGGCACGGTGGTCGAGGCCGGCCCCGACTGCACGGAGGTCACGGTCGGCGACGTCGTCGGCGTCGCGTGGCACATCGCGTGCGGCAGCTGCGCGCAGTGCGAGCTCGGGCACCCCGCGCGCTGTCTCCGTCACGGCGACGCCCAGTACGGCCTGCCGGTGAACGGGGCCTGGGGCGGCACCTTCGACGAACTCATCCGCGTTCCCTACGCGGACTTCAACCTCGCCAAGCTGCCCGCCGGGGTCGACCCCGTGCACCTGGCCTCGATCGGCGACAATCTCGCCCTCGGCTGGGAGACCGTGATGCCGACCGTCGCCGGGATCCCCGACCCGAAGGTCGCGGTCTTCGGCGGCACCGGCTCCATCGGCCTGTACTGCGTCGACGTCGCGGTCCACTGCGCCGGCGCCCGCACCGTCTACTACGACGACGACCCGGTCAGGATGAAGGTCGCCGAGCAGCTCGGCGCCGAGGTCCACGACATCCACGGCAGGCGCGAGAAGGACTTCCACCTCGCCGTGGACGCCGGCTGCGACCCCGAGCGGCTGCGCAAGGCACTGCTGTCGGTCGTCCCCGAGGGCCACGTCAACAGCGTCGGCATCTACTTCGACGACGTCCAGCTCCCGCTGCTCGCGCTGTACCAGCGCGGAGTCCACTTCCACAACGGCAAGGGCCACGCACGGCCCAACATGACACCGACCCTGGAGGCGGTGGCCGCCGGCACGCTCCACCCCGAGCTGGTCACCAGCGGCATCCACCGCTGGGACGAGATCCCCGACGTCCTGACCTCCGACCGGGCAGGCCACAAGCCGATCTTCGTCCTGGAGAACTGAGGCGTCGGAGTCGGCGAGGGCTGGTTGCCCGGGCGCGGAGAGGGCCGGCACCGGCCAGCGCGCGAGCGCCGGGGTGGGTACCGGTCGGCGGTCAGGTCGGCCGGGCGCAGACAGGCAAGCAACAACTCGCGCCGCCTCGGGGGCTGCAACCGTCTCACGGCGTGCCTCTGCGCCTCGCTTGCGGAGCAGCGGATGGGCGCTTCACCCGTGTCGCTGGGAGCTGCGGGACTGGTGCCCAGGTCGCTTCCCCGGGTGGGCGGCGGCGCTGTCGGTATGCGACGCGGGGACGGCGACGGGGTGCAGCCCCGCCAGCGTAACCGTGAGGAGGCGATGGACCGCGGCCCGGGCGGGCAGGCCGCCGGCCGCGGCCAGGGCGTGCAAGCAGTAACTCGCCAGCTCACCGGGCGCGATGTCCCCCCGGACGCGACCCTGGCGCGCGCCGTCGGCCAGCAGCTCCTCGACCATGCTGTACAGCTCCCGCTGCGCCTGCACGACCCGTGGACCACTGTGCAGGGAAGCCGCCAGGCCGCTGTCGTGGTGATGGCCCACGTCGTGCGTGATGAGGGCGAACGCCCGCAGCACGGCCTCCAGTCGTTCGCCGGCATCCTCACTCTGATCGCGGATGTGGGCCAAGTGCTCGAGGTGCCGGCCGCTGGGGCTCGGGGGTGTGCTGGTTGCGAACTGGCACTTGTCTGCGGGGGCTGTAGGCGCTGTTGCCGCGCTCCTGCTCCTGAAGGCAGCCGTACTGGGCGGCTTCGCTGCTCGCCGCAGGGCGACCAAGCGCCGCTGAGGCACCCCACCTCCGAACGAAAACTGGTAATCACGAGGCAGGCCAACCGCCTCATGACCACCGGCTGCCTGACCATCCTGATCGCGCTGATCACCGTTCTCGGCGTCCCCGTCTCCTGGTTGTGGTACCGGCACTGGCACGACGGGAACGTCAACAGTGAGCGCAGGGACAAGGCGTTCGCATCGATCCTCAAGCAGGCCCGCGCCACGGCGGACGACACAACCCGCGCACTCGACACAAGCGGCGCCACCGACACCGACGCCCTCATCGGCGTGATCTGGCGGCACACAGAAGCTCCCGTGATCACCTACGACACGTCCCGCCGCGAATTCACCGCCACCGCCGCGAGATCCGCCCTGCCCTCGACCCCACGGGACGACGGCGCTCCTACGACGTCAAGAGCGCGGTGCGCAGGGCAGACACGGTAACCGTCTCCATCCTGCTCTCCAGGTCGCACACAACGGCCGGTCAGTGCTACCACTTCACCCGGCCCATCGCCGACGACGTCGGCCCAGGCTCTGCCACAGCGGTCCCGGTCTCTTCGTGCTGACCCCGCGGCCCTGACTCTCGAACGACAACGCGGAACCGTGCCCCCGGGCGGCGGGGCGCCACTCCGCCGAGCGGTAGCGGTGCCGGGACGCGTCTGCGGGCAGTTGATCACAAGGATCAGCTTGCGTCGGCTCAGCCGACGATCAACTGGGCCACGGATGCTGTGTGCATCTGGGTGGCCAGCACGCTGCCAGGCAGCCGCAGGAGGCGGTGAGCCATGCATCGTTGAGTGGGGAGGAGATGCCGCTGCTGGCTGATGACGCGGTCGTCCTGGATGACGACTTCAAAGATCGCGTCATCTGCCTTCTGGCTCAGGAGGGATGAGCTCAGCAGCCACAGGCGGATCTGTTCCGTCGTGTCGGTGCCGCAGGCGCAGGTCGGCTGGTGGGGCGGGTCGAAGGCCAGATGAAGGAGACTGGCCTGCAGTCCCTCGCCGGAGAGCCGGAACCAGGTGACACGGTCCTCACCGTCGATACGGCCGAAAACGCCGGTGCCGGTGCGCGCATCACCCAGCAGAGCCACCCAGACCGCACCGTGGCCCGCGACCATGCCGACGGGTGTGGTGCCCTGCTCGGCCGGTACCGGGATCTGGCGCACGGCGCCCTCGTCGGGATCGATCCACATGAGGTGGTTCTCCCGGTCCTGTGTGGCGTAGAAGTGCCCGGTGGCCGGGTGACGGGCGACGAAGATCGGCACGTCCAAGCCGGGGTAGAGGGTGTAGTCGGTGGGATCGGTGTGGTTCAGGCGCAGCACTCTGTTGTTGCCCTTGAGGGAGAGCCAGAGGTCGTCGCCGTATTCCCCGACGTAATGCGGTCCTCGTGCGTTCGGGGGAAGCGGCAGTTGTCTGACGACGGTCGGTTCATGTGCCGGGTCGTCACCGGCGGGGTCGATGAGCAGGACCGTGTCGATGTACTCCTGGGTGAGCCAGACCCGGCCACGTGTGGTGGGGGAGTGTCCCACGGCGAGACCGTGTGCGCCGGACGCGGCACTGCCGAGGCGGTAACCGGTGGGTTCGCCGAGAGCTCCCGTGACGGGGTCCAGGGGAACCTTCACCAGTTGGCTGGGTTCGCGCTGAGAGATGAGAACACCCTCGCCGCCCGCAAGCGGGATGATTTCATGGGTCTCAACGGCGTGAGGCAGCCGATGTTCCGTCAAAGACCGCCTGAAACACGACGCAACCGGATCACGCCCGTCGTGGGATAACGGAGTCGCGACATTCATGCGGAACTCCTGATCGTCTTTCAGGGATGTTCAGGGATGTTTTCCGGCAGACCAGTTATTCGCGGTGACGGCCGAGTTGCAAAAGTCTCTAATCCGTCGACGGCCATCATGTGCTGGCTCTACTCAGGTCTGTCAACAGAACTCTGGATAGTCATACCGGCTGGGCGAGTGGTGCCGGTCAGACGTCGCACTTGGGCCCATGGCCACCCTGACAACTGTCAGGAACCTGCTCGTAGCTCGCCTACCTAGCATGGCGAACGAGCCGGACACACCTGGTGCCGGTCACCCGAGAGGACGCAGATCACCATGACACTTCGACCTCGTCGCCCGGCCGCACTCATCACCGCGCTGGCCACCGCCGCCGCTGTGCTGGGCCTGGCGACGCCCGCGAACGCGGCGATCCACCGATGCAGCATCTCCGGGGACATGACGAACTGCACGACGGTGACCGGGATCGACCCGGGCTCCTGGCTGCAGATGCGCACCGGTCCCGGATACGGGTACGCCAACGTTCCCCATGGGACGCTCCTCAACGGTGACGAGGTCGGCCTCACCTGCTGGACGACCGGCGACGGAGCGGCGGACAACCCCAACTACCGCTACTGGATGCTCATCGACCTGGGGGTGCGGTCGGGCTACGTCAACGACTGGTACCTCAACACCGGCAACCCCAGCGTGTGGCAGCAGCAGATCCGACACTGCTGACCAGCGGGTCCCGCCACCGCGTGCACGAGGAGGTTCAGCTCCGGTCGAACCACGGCGAAACCCGGGTCGCAGCCCCGTGCGCCCGCGCCCGAACCGTCACCCCGGGCTGGCGCCCCCCAAGCAGGCGCGAGCGCCGGCGTACGGGGGTGGACAAGGCCATCGACACGCCCTGAGGAGCTGCTGCCAGGAGCCGCCGTCGGCAGGGGGCGTGGTGGTCTGCTTCCGGTAGGTCTTGCTCTCCCGGCTGCCGCAGCGACTCGCAACTGTCCGCCCTGCCAGCAGCCGGTCACCATCGTTGCCCTGCCAGCCGCTCCGGAAGCCGCACGGCCAGCCATGCCCACCGAACCAGATGCCCTCACGAGCGTCGGGCCCTCCGGCTGGCCTTGTGCAACCTCAGGCATCGAGCGCGAAGCCCAACACCCTCCGCAGGTCCTCCGGCCCGCGATAGTGCACACCCGTCATCCCCAGTGCGACGGCAGCCTCGATGTTCTCCAGCCGGTCGTCGATGAACAGACACCGCTCCATATCGGTTTCCGCTCGCTCGGCGGCGATTTCATAGATTTCGCGGTCGGGCTTGACCACTCCGACCCGGGCGCTGCTCACGACATGGTCTGCCAGGTCGGACAACCCCAGCGATATGAGGTCACTCTCCAACTCAAGAGTTGCGTTGGTCACCAGGACGACCGGCATGTGTTCCCGCATCCGGCGAAGCATCGTGACCACCACCTCGTCAGCCCAGAAAGGTGCCTCAGCGAGTGCCGTTCCCAGTTCACGGGCTTGAGGCTCCGAGACCTCACCGGTGAGTCCCAGCACGATGGCCTCCACCCACTCCTGCTTGCTGATCTTTCCAAGGAGCAGCGGCAGGTCTGTCTCCGGAGCGTAGGCCACCCTCGTGGTTGTCCCCTCGGCCAGTCCAACTGCCTGTTCCAGAGCCGCCAATCGGGTCAGGTCATAGAAGCGGATCACGTTGTGGAGGTCGCACAGCACCGCGTCGAACGGCCATCCGCAAGCGTTGGTGATCGTCATCACCCGTGCATAGCACAGAGAACTGCAAGCAGCCCACGGGACGTATTTCGTTGGCCCTGACCCAGGACTTGCCTGTACACCCGTCGCATGGGGATATGGACCGACGCCTTCACCGCGCCCGCCAAGCCAGTCCTATTGCCGCGGGAAGACTTCGGACGGCTTGTGGTCGACTTGGCGCGCGAACGGGTGGCTTGCACACCCTGGTCGCTGCTGGCCGGTGAACTGTGCGTCAACGCGAGTTTGAACTGGGGAAGTGTCAGCGGCCAGGCCCGCTGGGACAACCCTGGGGCCGGCACGGTCCTGAGCTCGGAAAAGTATCCCGAAGGGCTGCGAGACGACGACCCGCCGCCGTGGGGGGACTCCCACGAGCGGGCCCGCGTATTGGCCCGGAGCGACGCCATTCTCGACGTAGTGCCCGCCCTGCAAAGGGCGCCGTACGGGGAGGAGGACGTCGCCGTCGTCTTCCATCACCTCGACTTCACCAACCGGGCGATCGCCGACTACTTCCGGTTCGAAGACGCGCGCACGATGCTCGTCGCTTTCGCCCTGGCCCGCCCGCAGAACCGGCCCCTGTCCACGAACGACGGTTGGAATCCCCATGGGCCGCTGCATCCGGTGCGCACATGCCTGGTGCACACCTTCAAACACGCGATGGAGGACGGCCCGCTGCCTCCCCTTGCGTCCGTCGCCGCCCGATACTTCGGCTTGGACCTGGTCGTCGGCGAGACGTGGGGCTGAACGCCTGACATGTGCAGCGCACGCAGCCGGCCATGGGGCCCAGCCAACGCCCACGGCGTGCCCGGGGCACTCCGATCGCGAGTTCCAGGCCGTCATGGCCGCCACCCGCTCCGACGTGGCCGCCGTCCGAGGCCGGACCATGGCGGGTGAGAAGCGTGCGGGTGAGAAGCCACGGGCCGGGCCCAGGTCGACTACCGCGGGCTGACGATGGGCGAGTACCCGGCGGCCTGCCACGCGCGGGCGAAGCAGCTGTTCGTGGTCGCCCCGGACCCGGGAGCGATGGCCGGCGCGGGCGCGGTCCGGACTTCCGGGGCATCCGTACGGAGCGATGCAGAGCATGGACGGGCGGATGGCCTTTGCGGGCCCCCTGGTCCGCCGTTGACTCTCAGTCTTCCGGCGCCCCCGTGGGCTCAGCAGAGCTGTCACAAGGGGCAGACGACGGGGACGCGACCCTCATGATGTGTCGACTTTCCTGCGCCCTGCACGGTCCTGAGGCGGGGGATCCGAGGCGAGTACGACGCGGCAGTCCGACCAAGCTGGTCGGCTCAGCAAGGGACGGAAGCGGGTGAACAGGGCCAGCAGCTCAGCTCCCCACTTCTCACGGAAGGATGGGTCGATGCGGGCGAGGTCGAGTTCGTTGGCGGCCGACAGCTCAGCGAAGTCCCGCCGGTGCTGCGATGCGGGAGTACGGGCACGGCCGGTGAACCGGTCGTGGAACGAGGCGTCCGCATCCGCGAGCCCGGGATAGGTGGCCTTCCGGTCGCACGAGGCGTAGAAGTACACGATGGCTTCGGCCTCGACACCGATCGCCGCTGTGAGTTCGGCGCGGCGCTCAAGGGACAACAACGCCGTGGGAAAGCCGTCGGTGCCGTAGAACGCGTGGCACAGACCCGCAAGCTGGAGGGCGGGGCGGGCGCCCCACACGGCGAGTTGCTCGTGGACGCGCTCGAGGTGCGCCAGGAGCGTACCTCCTGGATGGGCGATCTCGGCGGCTCCGAGCTCACGCAGGAGAGCGATGGCTTGATCGGAAGCGGCAGGGGGAACAGGCACGGGCGGGATCCTTCCGTCGCTCGGGTCGGCACCCGTCCGTGCCTTCGCCTGGGGTCCGGACCGACGAAAGCGCCGGACGGGTTGCCGCCTGGGCCCTGCGCTGATCATCGCGGTCCGGGCACACCCCAGTCAATCCTGTAGTTTTCTCGCAACACCCAAGCTGTAGCTTGGGGTTCATGACTTTGGACGACCTGCGGGTCTTCGTGGCCGTGTGCCGGGCGGGAAGCCTCAGCGCCGTAGCCCGGCAGTTGGACCGCACACAGTCGGCGGTGAGCCAGCATGTGAAGCGGTTGGAACGGGAGACCGGAGTGAGTCTCCTGGAGCGCCGGGCGCGAGGTGTCGTACCCACCCACGCGGGTCGTGTCCTGTGGGACGCTGCCGCCGATGGCATCGCCGGACTGGATCTGGCCCTGCGGCGCCTGGGAGACCTCGTCAACGGTGACAGCGGCTCTGTGCGCGTCACCACGGGGGGAACGACCGTACGGCACTTCATGTCCGAGGCCATCGTCGCCTTCCGGCAGCAGTACCCGAAGGTGAACCTGGAGTTCCAGACAGAGACCTCCAGCCGCAGCTGTTTCGATGCCCTCGCCCCCGACGACCTGGACCTCGCCTGGGTCACCATCGGCAGCCCGGTGCGGGGCATCGAGCAGCGCCCCGTCGTCGACCTGCCCTGGGTGCTGGCCGTCCGCGCCGACGATCCGCTCGCACGCAGGACTCGCATCGACGTGGCCGACCTCGCAGGCATCCGCCTCATCCGGCTGCCACAGAACTCCACCTCAGGTGCCCGCCTCGACGCCGCATTCGCCGAACTGGGGATCCGAAGCAGCTCCGACACCGGCGTCGCCGACTGGGACACCGCCCTCCTGCTGGCCGAACTCGGTCTCGGCCACGCCGTCGTACCTGCCCTGCCAGGCCGTCAGATACCCGGCGACGACGGCCCTCTTCGGCTCGTCCCCATTCCCCGACTTCCCCCTCTCCCCGTGGGTTGGGCGGTGCGCCGCTGGGACGCCCTCACTCCGCTCGCCCAGGTCTTCGCCGACACGGTCGCCAGCCACTGCAAGGAGAAGGCCGCCGATGCACGCGGCTGGTGGCATGCCCGCCCCGCCGACACTCATCAGTAGGCGCGATCCGTGAGAAGCAACGCCTACGCCTGCTGACCAGGACGCACGCGCGCGGGTGGGTTGACTCGGGTAGTCGACGTCTCGACATGGTCGGTGTGCGTCAGCTCAACCCGGCGGCAAGAAGTGCCCCGGAGGGCATCCGGAGTGCCTGTCTGCTCATCCGCCTGCCGCCGTCGGTGACGTCACGCACCTTCGCCCGCGGCTCGTCCTCGCACAAGGAAGGGTCCTGTCTGACCGCCGACGGCCGACGCGGCCGCGTCCTCACCGCCGCTCGTCAGCACCGCGCCGACGGTGACCGATACGGCGAACACGACCGTGCCGCCGATGGGGGCCAGCACTTTCCGAGGCGCGCCGGGGTGCCGGACGGCCGGTGGCCGTGCTTGCGGAAGGGTCTGTGTTCGCGACGGATACGCCGTCGGTGGGGACGTCGAGGGCGGGCCCACCCCGGTGACCAGGTGGGGCGCCGGCAGGTCGGCCGGCTGCTCGGGGTCGGACAGCCAGACCGCGGCCTGCTCGGCGGTGGGACGCTGGGTGGGTCCTTGGCGAGCAGGCGCAGCGCTTAGTCGGCGAACGGGCCGGGGATGTCCGGGCGAAGTCGGCGGGGCTGGGCCGGGGCGGCGTCGACCTGCTGCTGGACCACGACGAGGGAGGTGTCGCCGGTGAACGGCGGGCGTCCGGTGAGCAGTTCGTGCAGCACGCAGCCCAGGGCGTACACATCCGAGGCGGGCTCGGCGGGGCGGCCGAGGGCCCGCTCGGGGGCCAGGTAGGCGGCACTTCCGACGATCTTGCCGGTGGTGGTCAGCTGGCCGGAGGCCTCGTCGGCGAAGCGGGCGATGCCGAAGTCGGTGATTTTCACGGTGCGGTCGGCGGTGAGCATCACGTTGGCCGGCTTGATGTCCCGGTGGATCACGCCTGGGCGGTGCGCTGCAGCCAGGCCGGCCGCCATCTGCGCCGCGATCCGGGCCGCCTCCTGCCAGGGCAAGCTCCCGCGCAGCGACCGATCCTGAGCCAGGGTGCAGCCGTCGACGAGCTCCATGACCAGGTAGAGCTGGTCTTCGTGCGAGCCGAAGTCGTTGACGCCGACCAGGTAGGGGTGGTTGAGGAGGGCGGCGGTCCGGGCCTCCAGGCGGAACCGCTCGGTGTCCGTCGCCGCCGGCTGCCCGGACCCGTCGGTGTGCAGCAGCTTCACCACGACCGGCCGGCCCAACACCAAGTCGGTGGAACGCCGGACTTCGCCCATCGCGCCACGCCCCAGCGTACTGAGCGTCTGCCACGTCGTCTCCTCGCCGGCCTACCCCAGGCGTCGGATGCGACGACGACACTGTCGCCGACCGTATACACCAGGTGCAGCCCGTGACCGCCGACGCGGTGCCCGTCGCTTGTTCACCGTCGGTTCGTCGGTGGGCAGACCGCGTACACGGGGCCAGGGCCCCGGCGCCCGCCCCTCGTGGGCTTCCCTCATGGCCGATGCCCTGCCGAGCAGACGGTCGAGAACGCGTGTCACCTGACAGACCCCCCACGGGCCCGAACGGCTGGAGCGCGCCAGCGGGTCTGGTCCGATCTGGAGTGGGACGGAGCGTACCCAGGCCGATGGCGGTTCTGGTGCCGTCAGCCCAGGCTCGGCGGGGCCCAGTCGGCATGCCGCAGGATGGCCCGGACGGTCATGCCGGAGGGCGCCAGCCAGAGTCCCGTGTTGCGCAAGGCCACGGCCAGCGGGTGGGACACCTGCTGGCCCATCCGGCCGGCCTGGCGCGCGGCCCGGGCCACGGCCTGGCTGCGCGGGCGGCGCTCGGCGTCGTAACGGGTCAGTGCGGATTCGATGGTGGACTCGCTGGTGAGCGCGGCGGCCAGAGCGGCCGCGTCCTCCAGGGCCTGGCAGGCGCCCTGACCGAGGTTCGGGGTCATGGCGTGTGCCGCGTCACCGAGCAGCGCGATCCGGTCCTCCGCGTAGGCGGGCAACGGTGTGGCCAACTCGTGGATGTCGTGGTGCAGGACGGCGTCCGGCCGGGTCGCGTCCAGCAGCGCGGGGATCGGATCGTGCCAGTCGCCGAACCGGCGGCGCATGGCGGCAAGGGCGTCGGCATGCCGTATGCCGGGCGGCGAGTTGAGCACCGCGTGCCACTCCGCCCGACCGTCGGTGAAGGCGATGTGGCCGAACTCGGCCCCTTTTCCCCAGGTCAGTTCGAAGTCGCTGCGCAGCGCCACCGGATGCTCGGTGACGGCACGCAGGACCGTCGATCCGCTGTAGGCGGGGCCGGGATGGCCGGGGAACAACTGGCCGCGCAGCCGGCTGTGCACGCCGTCGGCCGCCACGACCAGGTCCGCGTCCACGACGCCGTCCTCGACCGGCACCCGCACCCGGCCCGGCTCCGAGCGGTCGACCGATGTCACCTCGACCCCGACGAGAAGGCACTCGGCAGGCAGCGCCTCGCGCAGCAGGCGGTGCAGAACAGCCCGGGGGACACCGACGATCGGCGTGCCCAGCTCGCGCTCCAGCACGGCTCCGTCCATCCGGGCCAGCCAGGCGCCGCGGGGAGTGCGGGTGCCCCCGGTGTACTGGGGCCGCGCGGCGGCGCGTACCGCTTCGCCGACACCGAGGACGTCCAGCGCGCGGATGCCGTTGGCATGCAGGGAAATGCCCGCGCCCACGTCGGCCAGGACGCGAGCGCGTTCCACGACCGTCACCTCCCAACCGATCCGGCGCAGGCCGATCGCCGCGGCCAGCCCGCCGATGCCACCCCCGACCACCACCGCACTGCCGCCCATGCCAGCCCCTCTCCGACTGCCTCGCCCGGTTTCTACAGATGTAGAAGAAGGATACCCCTGGCAGCACCCCTGGCCTCTACGGGTGTAGAAAGAAGGGGTGCCCGACGATCGACGTACCGTCCTTGCCGACACGGCCATCACCGTGCTCGCCGATTCCGGAATGCGGGGACTGACCCACCGAGCCGTGGACCGGGCAGCGGGCCTGCCGCCCGGCACCACCTCCGCCTACTACCGCACCCGCCAGGCGCTGCTCACCGCACTGGTCCGGCGCCTGGTCGCCCTCGACCAGGCAGAACTCGAGGAGATCGGGAACCGGACGCCGGTACCGCGGAGCGCCGAGGAACTGGTCGCGGGGATCGCCGCCTTCATCGAGCAGCGGCTCACAGGAGAAGGACGGCGACGCTCTCTCGCGCGCTACGCCTGCGCCATCGAGAGCGTCCATCACCCCGAGCTTCGGGAGATCCTCGAGCCGCGAAAGAACGCCGGACGGCAGGTCGTACAGGCCTTCCTGACCGCGCAAGGCATGGCGGACACCGAAACCCGGACCGTCACGTTGCTGACGTGCGTGGACGGGTTGGTCTTCGACCGCTTGGTGAGCGGTGGAAGTGTGTCCGAAACGGAGATCCGCGGGCTCGTGGCGGCGGCGCTGCGATGACCCGTCCCGCGAAGAGGGAAACGATCTACGACACGGCCGATGGTGCCCGAGGCATCACAGCGAGATGTTCCGGAGAGCGAGCGCCGTTCCGCCGGCCGCCTCAGTACCGTGACTTCGCATGACCGACACCGACACCGACACCGACACCGACACCGAGATCGAGATCACCGCAGAGCTGGTTCGCGACCTGCTGCGGGAGCAACATCCAGACCTTGCAGGGCTGGCCATCCGCGAGGTGGCGGGCGGCTGGGGCAACCAAATGTGGCGGCTCGGGGACGAGTTGGCGGTGCGCATGCAGCGCATGGACCCCACCCCGGAGCTCCAGCTCAAGGAACGGCGGTGGCTGCCGGTGCTGGCTCCGCGTCTGCCGCTCGCCGTGCCGACTCCGGTGCGGTTCGGCGAACCGTCCGAGCGCTTCCCCAAGCACTGGACCGTGATGACGTGGGTTCCCGGCGAGCCGCTGGACCACGGCTCGATCAGCCGTGGCACCCACGCGGCCGACACGCTGGCAAATTTTCTCCGGGCGCTCCATGTGGAGGCGCCCGCCGAGGCGCCGATCGCCACGGACCGCGGTGCCCATCCCAGGGACTGCACGGACGGCTTCGAGAACTTCCTTCGGGCCGTTGCCCCCGACGACGTCGCTGCCGACGTCCGGGCCGTCTGGGACGACGCGGTTGCGGCCCAGGCGTGGGAGGGGCCGCCGGTGTGGGTGCATGGCGACCTCCATCCGGCGAACGTCGTCGTCTCGGACGGAACGCTCTCCGGCGTCGTCGACTTCGGTGCCATGTTCGCGGGCGATCCGGCGTGGGACCTCGCCGCCGCATGGGTGCTGCTGCCCGCGGGCACGACCACACGGTTCTTCGACGCGTACGCGCATGCAGACGAGGCGGCGATCCGGCGTGCCCGCGGGCTGGCCGCGCTGAAGTGCCTCTTCCTGATGCTCATGGGGCAGAACGGAGATCGGGGTCTTCCCGGCGGCAAGCCGCACTGGGGACCTGTAGGCCGAGCGGCACTTGAGCATGTACTGAAGGGCGTTTGATGCGCGCCTCTTTGGAACTGTTCTCGCTCATCGCTGGAGGCGGGCTGCGGTCCTCCCTCCTACTCGGTTTTCGGTGGGGCAAGCACTCAGCGCAGCCGTCGCACGTAGGCGTCCGCCTTCGGGCTGGGCGGGCCCGGTGCCAGGTTGTCGGCCGTGGACGAGAAGGCCACGGTCCGGGCCCGGGCGTCGAGCGGCCGGTCTCCCGTGTCGGCCTGGGCCGGGGTGTCGGCGGCGTCGGTGATGGCCACTCTGGTGCGGCCGTTGCGCAGGTCGCGCAGGTGCCAGGTGCCCGGATCCGACGTACCCGCGAACGCCCGGAAGAGCAGGTACCGGCCGTCGCGGCTGAGCGCCCCGTCGGCGGTCGACAGGGCGGGGTCGGGCGCCTCGACGATGCGCAGGGCGTCGGTGCGCAGGTCGCGGACGAAGACGTTGGAAGCGTCGCCGTTGGTGTTCTTGGGGCCGAGGTCGGTGGAGGTCGAGGTGAAGGAGGCGTAGCGGCCGTTGCCGCTGATGCCGGCCTGGGACGCCCTGCCGTTGCCCCGGGCGCCGTCGGGTGTGGTGTGCAGCGACCGGTGGGTCCCGGTGAGCGGGTCGGCCACCTTGACGTCGGAGGCCGGATTGTCGTACGGCCAGTAGCTGCTGTTCGTGTACACCATGACGCTGCCGTCGTCGCTGAGCAGCGGCCGGGTGGCCCGGTGCAGGGCGAACGGGTGCTTCGTCAGCTCCCCGGTGCGCATGTCGCGTACGCCGATCGAGGCGCCCGGTCGGGGGACCGTCTCGCTCACGGCGAAGGCGACATACCGACCGTCGGCGCTGACGGACGCGTGCAGCGCCCACGTCAGGTAATTGCCGAGGTCGTTGCCGACGTACCGCACTTCCCCGGTCCGCAGGTCGCGCCAGTAGACCGACGGCTTGTCGTGGACTTCTCCCGGAATCAGGTCGGTCGAGGCCGACACGAAGACCACGTACCGTCCGCTCGCGCTGATGGCTCCCTCGGTGCCGCCGAGCCCGGACTGGCCTCCGGCGGCGTTGGTGCTGACACGCTGGGTGCGGCCGGTCCTCAGGTCCCGCAGGAAGACGTCCGGGGCGCCGTTCGTGTCATCGGGGACCAGGTTGGAGGCCGACGACGTGAAGACCGCGTAGCGGCCGTCGGCGCTGAGCGACGGGGCGTCCGACGCGCCGTCGGCGCCCTGGCTGAGGCGGACGGAGTACCGGGCGCCCGGCTTCTTCCCGTGGTGCTCGGCGCCCGCCTTCTTCCCGTCGTGCTCGCGGTGCGGGTCGTGCGGTGCGGCCTGTGCCCCCGTCGGCGCCAGTAACGCCGCCGCGCACACGCAGGCGGTGACAGCCACGGCTGTGGCTCCGAGTCTGTTTCGCATGAATTTGTTTCCCCTTGACTCGTACGGACATGGACGCCGCCCGGGCTCGGCATGCCCCGCGCGCCAGGCATCGGCGGCGGCCGTCAGCGTCGACCGGGCGGTCACACACCGGACGTCGGGGCGGCAGGCGGCGCGTCTTCGATGAAACTCCACCTGCCGCCCCCGAACAATCCGATGAATGCGGTACAACCAGGCGGCAAGATCAGCGGTCCGTACGTTGGGCCTGAGACTGAAGTCGGCCGTTCGGCACAGGGTCGCCGCCCTGGCACCGCCATGTGTCTCTTGCGTCCGCTGATCTTTTCCCCGCGTCGACATCGCGGGTGGCCTCGGAGACAGTCTCGATCCCTTTGAATCTACGGCGCACGTGGGGGCAGGAGGAAGGCTGGGCCGGTTGAGCGCTCGTCGGTGGAGGCCGATCGGCGGCACGGGCGGTGTGAGAGGGCGGGAGGTTCGGGCCTTGTTCGAGGGTTTCGAAGCAAAGCGGGTCGAGGTCGATGGGGGATCGATCTTTGTTCGCCATGGCGGGGAAGGGCCGCCGGTGGTGCTGCTGCACGGCCACCCCCGCACTTCTGCCACCTGGCATCGCGTCGCCCCGCTTCTCGTCCGGCGGGGTTTCACCGTCATCTGTCCCGATCTTCGCGGGTACGGGCGGTCCACAGGTCCGGCACCTACCGCGGATCACGCGGGACACTCCAAGCGGGCCGTCGCCGGCGACGTGGTGGAGGTGGTGCGTTCCCTCGGACATGGCAGGTTCGCGCTGGCCGGCCACGATCGCGGAGGTTATGTCGCGCTGCGTCTCGCCCTCGATCGCCCGGAGGCGGTCTCGCGGGTGGCGCTGATGGACTGTCTGCCTCTTACCGAGCACCTGTCCCGCATCACGACCGAGTTCGCCACACAGTGGTGGCACTGGTTCTTCTTCGCCCAGCCGGACATCCCCGAGCGCGTCATCAACGCCGACCCGGACAGCTGGTACCGAGGCGACCCCGAGGCCATGGGGCAGGACAACTACGACGAGTGGCGTGCGGCCACGCGCAACCCCGACGTGGTGCGGGCCATGCTGGAGGACTACCGGGCGGGCCTCACCATCGACCGCCGGCACGAGGAGGACGACCGCGCCGCCGGGGCACGGATCCGGTGCCCGGCACTGATCCTCTGGTCACTGCGGGACGACCTGGAGGACCTGTACGGGGACCCGGTGGAGATCTGGCGGTCATGGGCTTCGGACGTACGCGGCCACGGCATCGACTCCGGACACCACGTCGCCGAAGAGGCTCCGGAAGCGCTCGCCTCCGCCCTCGCCGAATTCTTCGCCGGCCAGCAACACGCATAAGGCCAGTCGATGCCGGCCCACCGGCTATCCGCAGGCCGGAATCCCCGGTCGTGGCGGTGAGCTGCTGCTGTGTCCGCCCACCCGGGCGAAGCGCATCCGCGCGGAGCACGCCATCGGCTCCATCAAGGGGGAGACGCGCGCACAGCGCGGCGACTGGCGGGAGCTCGACATCCTGTACCGGTCGCTGCTGATCCCGCCGAACGTCCAGGCGGGCCTGTTCCGGGCTCTCGCGAAGATCCCGGGCGCCCGGGTGACGACCGGCGTGAAGGACCCGCCGCCCCGCACAGCGCCCACTCACTGACCTTTCCCCCGTGGAGATCCTGGGACGGCTGCGCTCGGACCGGGCGGTGCACCGCTCGACACCACCCCACGTCAACAACCCCAAGGCCGACCGGCCGTCCAAGCATGGCGGCGTGCCCTACATACGGCCCGCACACCACAGGAAGGGCACCAAGCCCGCCGAACTCAAAAGGTGAGCACCCCGCCCACGCGACTGCCACGATGCACCCCATGGATCTTGAGAATCCCGGCAAGCTTGTGACACGTCGAGCGAAGGCCTCGGACTGGACCGGATTGGTCAGCATCGACTCCATCGCCGCAGGGGGCGACCACGCGCGTGGCGTGAGCATCCGACGCTGGTGCGAACAAGGTCTGGTCCTTCTTGCCCAGGACGCATCCGGCCCCCTGGGCTACAGCGTGCTGGAATACACCTTTTTCGAGCAGGGCTTCGTCACCATGCTGATGGTCGCTCCCACCGCCCGCAGACAAGGCGTGGGCACGCATCTCCTTCAGGCCACCGAAGCCGCGTGCACCACCCCGAAGCTGTTCACCTCGACCAATGTCTCCAACCACCCCATGCAGCGCCTGCTGCAGTTCGTCGGCTGGAGCCCGGTCGGCCTGCTCCACGGCCTGGACGAAGGCGATCCCGAACTCTTCTACCTGTGTCCAAGCACCCGACTACACGGCACAGTCGAGGCCGAAAGTTGAGCGACAAGATTGCCTGCGGGGACCCGTGGTGCCCCTGTCCAGCATGGTACCGAGACGTACGGGTGCGGCGAGGGCTGTATGTGTCGGCCCGTCCGAACATCGGCCGCGGAACCGTTTATTCGCATGCTCGCGCGGGGCAGCGTCCAAGGGCACCGTGGGTGCGCATGACCAAGGAAGCGACAAGAAAGGTGAAAACCGTGCGCAAGAAGCGAGTGCTGACCGGTTTAGCGGCATCCGTGTTCATTGGAGGGGCCGCTGTCCTGGCTTCCGCCGTGCCCGCACAGGCCACTGAAGTCCAATGCCGGAACTACCTTCACCAAAAGGGCTACGAAGTCGGCCCCCGAGTGAAGGAGGCGTGCCGTGTGGCAGAGAGGGTGGATACGGGCTTGTGCCGGGACCTGCTGCTCATAGCCGGAGTCAGCCGCAACCACGCGTCAACGGCCTGTGCTCTCGGAGTCTCTGAATAGTGCAGCCCGCCGCATACTTCCGCCGGTCGCGCGTTGCGACGGCGGAAGCGCTGCGTGGTAGTTCCGGCGGCGGTCAGCGCCTGGTTCTCGACGCACAACCGGCCGAGGTCACCACCTCGAACAACGCAGACCGCCTCCGGCGACTCCAGTGTCACCACAAGTTCGCCCGGCAGCGCCGGGTCCGCGCCGCGTGCGACCCACGACCGTTCGGCGACGAGGACAAACTCGTCGGCGGGCGAGGGGTGCACCCGAACAGCGCACACGGACCGCCACCTTGGACGGGATCACCGCACCGTGCATGGCTCTCGCGATGATGGCTTGTCAGAGGGCGTATACGGTCGCTCCGCTGTCCGACCAGAGCCAGTTCACGGGAGCGTACTGCTTCTTCAGTGCGATGCGCCCACACCCGGTTTGGTGGCCGGTCTGCTGCGGGCGGGATGGCGGCGGTGTCATGCGGGATCGATGATTTTCTTGCGTATGTGGCCGTAGACCACGGATGTCCGGACGTCGGCGAGTTCGGGGCGCTTGGCGAGTTTCTCCAGGACGACTGCGTGGAGATGGTCGGTGTCGCGGACGGCGACGTGGACGAGGAAGTCGTCGTTGCCGGTGAGGACGAAGATCGAGACGACTTCGGGCATGGTCTCCAGGAAGGTCTGGAAGGCTTCGATCACGGCACGTGTCGGCGGGCGGACACGTACGGCGATCACCGCCTGCAGCCCGCGGCCGATCGCGGCGAGATCCGCCTCCGCGTGAAACCCCGTCAGGACGCCGGTCCTGCGCAGTGCTCGCACGCGCTCCAGACACGTGGACGGGGCGATGCCGAGTTCCTCCGCCATGTCCCGGTTGGTGCGCCGACCGTCTTCCTGCAACATCCGCACCAATGCCGAATCTAGTTCGTCCACGCCTGCCTCATCCCGCGAGATTCCGAAGGTAGTTCGGCCTCGTCGCATTACCGTCGATGATGTTGTTAGCCTCCAGCCTAGTTGACTGAAGTTCATTCGGTCACGACGAGGTGATCGGCGCTGGGTGTTGGAGAGGGCGACTCGATATGCGTGAACGTGGCACCACGGTTTGGGCGGTGTGTGCGGTCATGGCGGCCGCACTGTTCTGGAGCAGTTCGTACGCGGTGACCAAGCGGGTACTGCAGGACGTCGGTCCGCTCAGCATCGGCGCCATCAGGTTCACGCTCGCGGCGTTACTCCTGGGGGTGATGGTACGAATGAGTCGGCACCGCCCGGCCCGGCCGGGCCCTCGGCAGCAGCGGCAGCTCTACCTGAGCGGCTTCCTCGGCATCACGGTGTACTTCGTCCTGGAGAACGTCGGTGTCGATTTGTCCACGGCATCCGACGCGTCGCTGATCGTGGCCACATATCCGCTGATGACGATGCTGGTGGAACTGTTCGTCTTCCGCACCCGGATGCCGCTGCCGAGGGTGACGGGCGTGCTGCTGGCTACTGTCGGTGCCTTCCTCGTCGTGCGCAATGGAGCCGAGGTCGGCGGCAGTTCGCGCTGGCTGGGGGATGTCCTGCTGCTGCTCGGCGGGCTGGCCTGGGCCGGCTACAACGTGCTCGGCAAACGCGCGAGCGCCGGCCAGGACGCCATGAGCGTCACCTACTACCAGACCCTGGCGGGCGCGGGGGGCTTCCTGCTCGCCTCCCTGCTGGAGGCCGACGACTGGCGGATGCCGGACGCGACCGCCTCATCGCTGCTGGCCTACCTCGCCGTGGCGTGCTCGGTCGGCGGCTTCTTGCTCTACAACTACGGCCTGCGCAGGATGACGTCGAGCGTCGCTGTCAACATCCTCAATCTGGTCCCGGTCTTCGGTGTCATCGGCGCCGTCGTGATCAACGGCGAGTTGATCAGGCTCGCGCAGGTCACGGGTGGCCTGATCATCATCGTCGGGGTGGCGCTGGGCATGATTGACAGGGGAGGGGAAGTCCCGGGGCAGTCGGAGGCGAGCGGAAGCAAACCTGCAGGGACAGCGACCGCCCGGGCTGCGGCGGAGTGACGGTGTCGTGGTGAGTGATCAGCTGGCAGTCGAGGCCCTGTTTTTTGGGGTCGGCAGAGCCAGTCCCTGTCTGCTGTAGCGGTGCAGCCCGGTCAGCACGTAGATGCCGGGGAAGAGACCCGTGTCGTGGTCACCGTCCCGCAGTCCGACGCCGGTGTCGTCCGCCAACTCGAAGACTTCGTGACCACTGACTACTGAACGCCTGTGGTCCTGAACGGAGAGCCCGCTGAGCTGAGGCGAACCCAACCCTGACCTGACCTGAGCCGGCCTCACCAGGGGCCCGGGGATCAGCGCTTATCCCCGGTGGCGCATTCCGGGCATGTCATGACCGTCAGGGGGGCAGTCGAAGCGGATCACCCGCCCGGTTCCTTCGGCGCTCCTGTGCGCCGGCTGGTTGGCCGGTCGAGACTTCTGGGGCGAGTTCATCCGGCGGCGTTTTCAGTGGCCGATGCCCTGCCCGAATCCGCCGTCCACGGGCAGTTCGATGCCGGTGGTGAAGGTGGCCTCGACGGCGAGGTACAGCGCGGCGGCGGCGATTTCCTCCACGGTGCCTCCTCGGCCCATAGGAGTGGAGGGTGTTGCCTTGTTCGATGAACTCGGCGCGCTGTTCGTCGGTCAGTTCGGCGACGCCCATGGTGGGGATGAGGATGAAGCCGGGGCGATCGCGTTGACACGGATCTTGCGGGGGAGCAGTTCGGCGGCGAGCACCTTGGTGAAGGCGGCGACGGCCTCCTTGGCTGCGGAGTAGGCGCTCAGGCCGGGGAAGATCTGGTCGTTGGAGACGGTGGTGAACACGATCGAGCCGCCCTCGGACAGCAGTGGCGCTAGCCGCTGCACGGTGAAGAAGGCGCTTTTGGCGTTGACGTTGAAGATGCGGTCCCAGGATTCCTCGGTGGCCTCTTCGAGTATCTGGAACTCGGCGATGCCCTGGTTGACGAACAGGTAGTCGATGCCGCCGAGGCGGTCGGCGATCTGATCGCCGAGGGCGGCGATGGCGTTGGTGTCGGTGGCGTCGGAGCGCACCGCGTGGGCCAGCGGGGTGTCGAGCGCGGCCTGGGCCTCGGCGAGTCGCTGGTCGCTGCGTCCGGTGTACAGCACTTCGGCGCCGCGGTCGGTTAAGGCCTGGACGATGGCCCGGCCCATGCCGATGGTGCCGCCGGTGACCACGGTCTTCTTGCCCGCCAGGGACTTCGGATCGATGGTTGGAGACTGCTGGGTGCTGTGCGTCTTCGGTGTTACGAGCAGCATGGGTTGCTGTGACCGCAGTGGCGGGGCAGTGGCTACCGCGAGTTCGACGAATCCGATGTGGTC